>JBBSFO010000340.1:0-5861 GCA_038238655.1 Thermomicrobiales bacterium
AACCCCCCCCGCCACCGATTAATCTCCTCGCCCTCAAGACCACGGGAAACCGCCCTAGAACTTCGCGGCGGGGTCCGGGCGCGTCGCGACCATCAGGTACTCGCGGTCGTTCTGCCAGCGGACTTCCGCCGACTCGAAGCCTTGCGCGACGAGCATCTCGGTCAGTTTCTCGACGCCGATGCGGCGGGGTTTCGGCGGGCCGTTCCCCTCCGGTGCATCCTCGCGGAACTCGAGCACTGCAACACTACCGCCGTGCCGGAGGACGTGATGCATCTGCGCGATCATGTGCTCCGGCGGGCTGATTTCGTGGAGGACGAAGGCGATAAAGCAACAATCGAGGCTACCCTCCGGCATCGGGAGATCGTGGTGCAGATCAACATGCATCACACGCACGGTGGGCGGTAAGTCCTTCGATCCGGCGGCGCGCATCATCTCCTCGCTCTGATCGAGGGCAAAAACGCGGCCCGTCGCCCCGACCGCCTTCGCCAACTCGACCGTGAAGAGACCCGTACCGGAACCGAGATCCGCGACGTGCATGCCATGGTGTAAGCCGAGGCGACCGATCATCGCGGGCGGATCGAGGCGCGCGAGGCGTTCGGGAGATTCCATCCGTTGCCATTTGGCCGTATCGAAAATGTGCGCGCGGTCGTCTTCCTGGTCAGCCATGTTATTCGTCCCTCCGATATTCGACACCGGAATCCACCGGCACGAGTCCGAGCAATTGCGCCAGCCCCAGTGAGGTCGCGTTGTCGGTGAAGGTCGTCCACTGCGGCAGCAACCCCTTCGCCGCCACCGCCGTCATCAGCGCGTGCGCGCAGGCCGTCGCATATCCCTTGCCACGCGCACGCCGATCGGTATGCGCGCCGATTTCCGCGTATGGCGCAGCGATCGCCCACGTCGCGGCGATCGCGACGAGCCTGCTATCCTCCTCGACGCCGTCCGCCATGCCTTCGGCGAGCAGGGCGGCGACGCTCCCGAAGGCATCCGTCAGCCATTCTCCCTCGCCCCGGAGCAGTCGTGTGACCGCCTCGCTGTCGGGCGGGCCGAGCGGCCGGGTCCGCACGTCCGTCTGCGCGCGGGCTGGCAATTGCCAGTCGTCCGTCGCGGCGAGGATGGTAATGTCCGTACGCTGATCGCCGAACAGGGTTTCGTGAATCAGTCGCTCCGTCTCGGTGTCCGAAACCCACAGGCGGCTGATGCCTGGTTCCTCTGCAAGGAAATCCACCAGCGGCTCTACATCGCCGAGCGCAATGAGATACGCACCGCCCTGCGACGACGCGGGCATCATCACTGCCGCCGCGTGCGGGCGCGTCAGATCGTCTACCATCACCCGCGCACCGCCCGAGCGCAGCAAAAACCGCGCTGCCGTGTGCCACGGACGCGGCTCCAGACGGGCCAGCAAGGCGGGAAACCGGTCACGTGGGTAATCTTGCATCGCGTTCGCACTCCAGCGCATCAAACACCTTCGTTCGTACCTCATCGGCATGATACCAGACCCGCCCACTCGTCCGGCAGGCGGTGCACAGCCGTTTCGGGGTACACTGTCGCATCACGAGGGCAAGGGATCGGAAGAGTCCGACGACGAGAAAAGGAGAGACGGGTGCCACTCGGATTGACCATGGAAGAAATTCAACTACTGATCGCGGAAGCGGCGGAGACAACACCCGACATCGGGCCGGACGGCAACGAGATGAGCGACCCGGAATACGTGACCGCCTACCTGCTCAATATCCTCATCCCGCTCATGCGCTACAACAACATGCGCATCGAGGAACAACTTCGCTCCGTTGGCATCGTCATCCCTGAAATGCAGCCACCGACCGAAGAGATGCCAACCATCTGACTCGACTTCCCCAAAGCAAAAGGCTCCAGTCGTCCGACCGGAGCCTTCGCCATTGTCATGTACGCCGAAGACGGCAGATGCTCAGTCTTCAGTCCTCTGTCCTACGCTGGCACGCCACTGACCATCTTCTTGAGTTCATCCACGATCAACTGGTTCCATGCCGTGGCGCGCTCGCCGCGCAGTTTGGTGTTCTCGACGCCCCACGCCTGCCGTGCCTCGGGGGAAAGGTCGCCGAAGTCGGCGTTCTGCGGCGCATTGTACTCGGGGTGGGCGGCGAAGAAGGCATTGCGGGCGGCGGCGGCTTCGGCAGTCTGGGCGGCGGGCCGCTCAATGAAGTGACCAAGCTCGCGCATCTGCTCATCAAAGAAGACGACCACCGGGATGGACTTGAATTTGCCTTCCTTCAGGTACTGATTCATCAGGTCTTCATTCTGGTCACGCAGGAAGACGCGCAGGTTCAGTTTGCCAGACTCATTCGCCAGCTTGCCAATCACCGGTAGCCCGGCGATTACATCGCCACACCAGTCTTCCGCGATGACGAGGGTGTTGAGCGACTGGGGCAGGTTCTTGAAGGTCGCGACATCGTCGGGTTTCAGTTCAACCTTGCCTTCAGTCTCGACGAAGCGATCCTTGTTCTGCGTCATCTGATCCACATATTGCTGATAGGTCAGACCTTCGTTGAACCGTTCCTGTGTTACCGCCATGTCGCATTCCTCCCGGGTGTGTTCGTGCTAACGTCCATACGTTCCATGATCGTCATGGGTCGCGTTGTGTACAACGCATCGGACTGCCGTGTGTATTCCCCATCGGCGAGCAACCTAACCCCCGGCCCCTTCGCGGAGGAAGGGGTGACTCATCACATTGTCCGGGTGTTCCGTTGAACGCCCCGATCTCAAGAAGGCTGACTCCCCTTCCTCGCGGGAAGGGGCCGGGGGTTAGGTTCTTTCAACCCAACGTGTCGCCGTCAGTTCCGCTGGAAGCGGATGATTTCGCCGGTGATCCCCGTATCGGTCACCTGGAGGAAGCCGTACGAGAAGGACGGTGCCTTGCGGCGGTCGGTCGGAGAGCCGGGGTTGAAGAGCAGCACGCCGTCCACCTCCTCATTCATCGGCTCGTGGCTATGCCCAAAAATGACGCATGCGACTTCGCTGAACGAACGACGGGCACGCTCAGCTGTCGTTCTGCCGATACCGCCATCTCCATGAACCATACCGATGCGCCACGGCCCCACTTCCACGACCCGCTGCACGGGCAGCCGCATCCGCACATCCGATGCTTCCTGATTGCCGCGCACCGCGAGCACGGGCGGCCCCAACCGGCGGATGCGCTCCAACGCATCCAGCGTCGTCAGATCGCCCGCATGGAGAATCAAATCAACGTTCCGCATCGCATGCGCGACGAGTGGCGGCAGGTCCCGGGCACGCGAAGGCATATGCGTATCGGCGAGCACGCCGATGGTGAGCGGCGGCGTCCAGACGCGCTGCTCTGCCGGCGGCGGCGGCGGCAACGGCGGGAACTGCGAGTTGTCCGCACCCGTCCGCAAATTGATTCGCCCCGGCACCGGCGGCCGGTACGATCCCTGCCGCGCCGGGCGATCAGGGGGATCCGATTCGTTCAACCAAGCCTCCACGGGAGAGTACTGAGTGCTGAGTGCTGAGTTCATAGTCGCATATGCCGATCACTGTCCGATGATACCATGACCACATGGTATACTTCCCTTTCGGCGGTACAGATCGCCACTTCGTGAAGATGGATGCTGAGATACGTGCCGACATTCCGCACTCAGCACTCAGTACGTAGCACTCGGAAAGCGACCGAAGGGAGCGATACATGGCATCGGCATCGTCCTTCGATATTGTCTCGAAGTTCGACCGGCAGGAGTTGAAGAACGCGGTGGATCAGGCGCAGCGTGAAATGTTGACGCGCTACGACCTCAAAGATACGAAAAGCGAGATCGAGCTTGACGACAAGGCGATCACGATCACTGCGCCCTCAGACTATGTCATCTCGACGATCCGCGATTTGCTGGAAAGCAAAGTGCTGCGCCGACAATTGTCCCTCAAAATTCTCGATCCCGGCAAGGTCGAGGAGATCAGTGGCGGTCGGGCGAAGCAGATCATCACCCTCAAGGAAGGGCTACCCGAAGACCTCGCCAAGAAGATGACCAAGACGATCCGCGACGAATTCAAGAAAGTCCAGCCGCAAATCCAGGGCGACGCGATTCGCGTCCAGGCGAAAGCCCGCGACGACCTCCAGGGCGTCATCCAATACTTCCGCAGCCACGAGGACGACTATCCCGTCGCCCTCCAATTCGTCAATTATCGGTAGGGAATTTTTTTGAACCACCAAGACATCAAGGACACCAAGGAGGAAACAAGGACCAAAGAATCATTCTCGTCTTTTCCCCTTGGTGTCCTTGGTGTCTTGGTGGTTCAACTTCTCAGGGAGCAATGATGCCGAAGCAGCGCACATATCACATTTTGACGCTCGGTTGCGCGAAAAACGCCGTGGACTCGGAGGGAATGCACAGCGTGCTTTCCCGGCGCGGCTACGAGGCGGTGACGACGTCACGCGCGGCGGAGGTCGTGATCGTCAATACGTGCGGGTTCATCGGGCCGTCGCGGGACGAATCCATGGGCGTGCTGCGCGAACTGGCGGGGCGCAAGCGACCGGGTCAGATGCTCGTCGCGGCGGGATGCTTGCCCGCGCTCCCCGGTTGGGAGCAAACGGTGCGCGACGAACAGGGCGTGGATGGCGTGATCCGCACGCAGCAATGGAGCGGCATCGCCGATCTCGTGGACGAATTGACGGGCCGGGATCAAATGCCGGAAACATGGGTTGCCAGCCGCCTCGCCGCTGATAATGCCGCGAGTGGGATGATTCCGTTACCGCTCGCTGAGATCGGCGCCGATGGCTTGATCGCGCCGTTCACGCGCGCGGCGGGCAGGCCGAGCGCGTACGTGAAGATTGCGGACGGCTGCAACCACACCTGCGCCTTCTGCACGATTCCCTCGATCAAGGGCCCGAGCGTCTCCAAGCGGCCGATTGCCGTCCTCGATGAGGTACAGGCGCTGGTCGCGGGCGGGACGAAGGAGGCGGTCTTCATCTCCCAGAACACCGGCGCGTATGGGCAGGACCTCCAACCCCGCACGACGCTCGCGCAACTGCTCGCCTGGATTTGCGAGGAAACGCCCGCACTGCCCTGGTTGCGGATGCATTATCTGTACCCGACGCACATCAACCCGCAACTGATCGAGACGCTCGCGACGCATGACCAACTCGTGCCGTACATGGATTTCCCGTTGCAGCACGCGCATCCGGCGATCCTGCGCACGATGGGACGCCCCTCCGATGCCGCCCAAACGCGCCGCACCATCGCCGCATTGCGCGACCGCATCCCCGGCATCGCCCTCCGGACGACGTTTATCGTCGGCTACCCCGGCGAGACGGAGGAGCAATTCCAGACTCTGCTCGACTTCATCGCCGAAATGCAGTTCGACCACGTCGGCGCGTTCATGTATTGCAACGAGCCGGGCACCCGCGCCGCGCTCCTCACCGACGATGTACCCGCCGACGTGAAGCAGGAGCGCTATGGTCGCCTGATGGAGACGCAGCGCGCGATCTCCCTCGCCAAGAACCGCGCCCTGGTCGGTCGCACGCTCGATGTGCTGATCGAGGGCGAGGGAGAAGTTGAGGATGAAGACGGCGCGACCGTCCCGATCAGCGCCGGACGTGCGAAGCGGCACGCTCCGGAGGTGGATGGTCTCGTCTTCGTCACGGGCGCCTATCCGGTCGGCAGCATCGTCCCCGTGCGGATCACCGAGGCGGACGAATATGACCTCTGGGGCGATGCCCCCGAACTCGTCGCCGCATCCGTACCGCGCGCCGTTTCACGACCGCAAGCGAAACGCCGCCGCCACCAGTAGAATCGGTAGCCGGGGAAGGTGCGGTCTTGGAATCACCTCTGCTGCGGCGCGGATTGCGCCTCGAATATGCGACGCTCGGCTGGAATGTTGTC
>JBBSFO010000341.1:0-5851 GCA_038238655.1 Thermomicrobiales bacterium
CAAGCGGTTTGGTTCCCAGATCATCGAAAATGAAACTCTCTACCATGCACTCGCGTGTAAGGATTGAAAACGCATGACGGGCATCAGTGCGGTGAAAAGGAATGCGATGCGCTCTGCCACAACAGGTTTTGTATCAACTGGAGGCACCGATGGGTGATCGTGAACGTGTACAATTGTTGCTCTGGCGGGCCGGGATGGGTGCCACCCCCGCTCAGGTAGACGCAGCGACCGCGAAGGGCTATGCCGCTGCGGTGGACGATATGCTCAACTATCCCGACGCGTCGGCGAATGCGCCGGACTTGCCGGCGTGGCCCGCCGAGCGCAAGGGCAAACTGACGGGCGACGAGAAAACGCAACTCGCAAAAGAGATCAATCAGGCGAATCAGCAGGGCATCAAGATGGCTGCTTCATGGTGGGCGAACCTGATGCGCACGACGAGCGCGCCGTTGCAGGAGAATCTGACACTCTTTTGGCACGATCATTTCGCCACCGCGAATACCAAGGTCAAACGTCCCGCGCACATGCTGGCGCAAAACCAGTTGCTCCGGGAAATGGGCGCGGGAAAGTTTGTTGACCTCCTGATTGCCGTCTCCAAAGACCCGGCGATGCTCCACTGGCTCGACGGTCGTGAGAATGTCAAAGGCCATCCGAACGAGAACTGGTCGCGCGAGGTGATGGAACTCTTCACCCTCGGCATCGGCAATTACACCGAGCAGGATGTCCGCGAAGGCGCGCGGGCCAGCACGGGGTGGACACTCTCGTACGACGGTCAGGTGAAGTTCGAGCCGAAACGGTTCGACGATGGCACGAAGACGATCCTCGGTCAGACGGGCGCGTTCAATCTGGACGACTTCTCCCGAATGCTCGCTGGCAAGCCGCAAACCGCGAAGTATGTCAGTGGCAAACTCTTTGTCTGGTTCGTCGGTGACGACCCAACCGATGGTGACCTCGCGCCGATGATTGACGCGTGGAACCAGTCGGGCGGCGAAATCCGCAGCGTTTTGCGCGCGCTGTTCACGAGTAATGCCTTCACGCCTGAGCGGGCAACGGGCGCGCACATCAAGAATCCCGCCTCCTGGACGGTCGGCGCGATCCGTGGCCTCGAGGCAGACGTTACAGGCGACCAGATCGAGCAGATGTTGCAAGCACAGGGCATGCGGCTCTTTTACCCGCCGGATGTCGGCGGCTGGCCGAATGGCCCGGCGTGGATCAGCCCCTCGAACCAGGTGTTCCGCTTCAACCTCGCGGGCGGCATGGTGGTGAAGAGTGGCAGCCTTTCCGGTAAGGTGGACGACGCCTGGATCGGGGAACTGGCCGACCGGCTCGGGGGTATCCCGATTGCCGATGATGTCCGGGGCAAATTGACCGCGCTGGGGAACGTCCCGGATGGGCGGCGCGCCGTCACACAGGTGATTCTCGCCGGGCCGGGCTTTCAGGCCCGCTAAAGGAGTAAATGCAATGTCAGACCACGAACGCGAACCATTTATGCCCTCCCGCCGCCAGTTCCTGAAGTACGGCGCGGGCAGCGCCCTCGGCATCGGCCTTGCCGCAACCGGCATCCCACTTTTTCGGGGTTATGCCAACGACGTGAGCGCTGCGCCGCTCTACGTCCCAAATCTGACACCGGGCGCGGGTATCCCTGCCAACCCGGAGGACCGCACACTCGTCGTCCTCCAACTCGCCGGTGGCAATGACGGCCTGAATACCGTCATTCCCTACACGGACTCGACCTATCAGCAGTTGCGCCCAACGATCGGTCAGAAGATCAGCGACGTGCTACCGATCACCAACAGCCTCGCGCTGCACCCCGGCTTGAAGTCGCTCGCCGACATGTATAGCAAGGGCAACCTCGCCATCGTCGAGGGTGTCGAGTACCCGCATCCGAACTTCTCGCATTTTCGCTCGACCGACATCTGGATGACGGCGGACAGCCAGAACATCGGCACGCTCGGCTGGGTCGGTCATGCGCTCGACCATCTTTCCAACCATCCTGCGCTTGTTGCTGCGTCGTTGGGTGTCACCACGCCGCGTGCCCTGGTCGGCATGCAACCGACCGACATCGCGCTCGGCGGCTCGCTGAAGGACTTCGTCTATAAGCCGGTCGGCAAGATTGACCCCGGCGCGGTCACGGCGATTTACGACTACATGAACAGCGTCACGTCGTCGGATAATACATACGCGAAACTGATCACGGCGAGCCACGGCATCGCGCAGGAGGCGATGGCGGGCGTGGCGAAGATAGCGGTCGGCTACACGCCGGCGGCGGCCTATCCGAAGACGCAACTCGGCGCGGGCTTGCAGACCGTCGCGCAGATGATTCACGGCGGCGTCGGCGCGCGGGTGCTGTATCTCGCGACGGGCGGCTTCGACACGCACTCCAACGAACGTGAGACGCACGACCGGCTGATGGGCTACCTCGGCGACGGCCTCGGCGCGTTCTGGGAAGACCTCACGGCGCACGGTCACGCCGACAATGTGACGCTGATGACCTTCTCTGAGTTCGGCCGTCGCCCAACCGAGAACGCCTCGCGCGGCACCGATCATGGCAGCGCGGCACCGCTCTTCGTGATGGGCGGCAGCGTCAAGGGCGGTATCTATGGCGACACCCCCAGCCTGACAGACCTCGACAATGGCAATCTGAAGGTGCAGCAGGACTTCCGTACGGTCTATGCTGCGATGCTTCAGAACTGGCTCGGCTTTGACCCGACGGACGTACTGCCCGGCGGCCCGTATCAGGCGCTGCCGCTTTTCAACTCCTGATCTTCGTTTCCGATTCCGATTCCGACTACTCCTTCCCCCTTCCCCTGGCCCCTGTCCCCACAGGGGCCTTTTTGATCCTCACGCCCGGCCCCTCATTTTCGACGGTGTCGCAGACATTTGACACGACAATCCCGCAGCGGGGATTTTACAATTCTCTCGCGCCGATCCAAGGTTCATGCCGTAGCATAGAGATGATGGTGGTATTTCCGGTCGCGGACAGGCCGCGCCGTTCATTGACGGGGGAGGCGAACGATGCAGCACACGAGAGCGGTCCCGCCCGGCGCACCGCCGCTCGATGCACCGACGATGGTGGATCGCGCAGGGCGGTGGCTCTGGTTCGCGCTGATCTTTATGCTCGTTTCCGTCAGCATTGGCCTGAGCTGGGATCGCGCATGGCACACCCAGAACAAGTTCGAGACCTTCTACTCGCCGCCGCACGTCTTCATCTACCTTTCGACGATCATCACCATCCTGCTTGTCGCGGCGATCACCTTCTCATCTACGCTGCGCCCGTGGTTCGGGACGGCGTTTCGGATGCGATTGTTCACCTTCCCGGTGCCGGGCGCGTTAGTGATCACCACCGGGGGGCTGGCAATGCTCGGCTTCGCGGGGCTGGTGCTCGATAATTACTGGCACACGAACTTTGGCCTCGATGAGACGAACTGGTCCACCCCACACGCGATGCTCGGCTGGGCGTGGTTCGTTGCTATGCTCGGATTCATCTCCTGTCGCCTCGCTCTCCGCCCGTACCGGCCGTTACGCTGGTTCACGGCGATTGCGCTCGGCTGGCTGATCCTCGGCTTCTCGGCGACGCCCTTCCTCGGCCCCTTTCACAACAACACGACGCCCGCCAAGGTCGAGGCACAGACGCGCGCGATCGCGGCCTTTCCCGCGCTCACCAACAACACGGGCATCCAGCATATTCAGCGCATCTTCCACGATGCCAACCTGACGCGCACGAACCCAGCCTTCCTGTTGCTCGGCGCGCTCTGGATCGGTGTCGTCCTTGCCCTCGTCCGGCGGTTAGATGGGCGGGTGTGGGTCTTTCTCGGGACGGTCGGCCTTTTCTCGTTCTTTCTCATGGCGGGCCACCACGCGAACGCCGTGCGTCTCGACAGATACCTGTCGATCTCGCACGACGCCGCGACCTGGCTCCCCCCGCCGATCCTGCCTGCCGCCATTGCCCTCGTCGTCGCATTGCGCGTCGGGATGCGCGAGCGATGGGCATGGGCGGTCGCGGGGGCGACCTTCGCGATGCTCACCTACCTGACATGGGGAATGGGACACCCGCTGACGCTCCTGCTCGTGCCAATCGCAGCGCCCGTGACGATGGCGGGCGCTGCGATTGGCAACCGCATCGCCCGGATGCTCGAAAACCCCGTCGCGCCGGACGTGCGCCTGATCGTGCCGCTACTCGGCGTCACCTCGCCGATCCTGCTCGGGTTGGTGGACTTGTATTTGCGCAAGACGATCGGGTAAGAACCTCACCCCCGGCCCCTCTCCATCGTAAATGGAGAGGGAAGGGGATTTTGCATACAGTGCCGTGGCACTCCGTGTACACTTCGATCTCTCGGAGGTTCGCTCCCCCTTCCTCGCGGGGAGGGGGCCGGGGGGGTTAGGTGCGTCTGGCGCACTCCTTCATGACCCGGTACGATAGGGTTCTACATATCGTCCGGTTGTTACATGAAAGGAAGCCGCCCGATGGTCACGGTTGCCGAACTGCGTGAAAGCGCCGAGGAGATCGCCCCCGGCGTCGTCGCCGACCGTCGCTACCTCCACCAGCACCCCGAACTCGGCTTCCAGGAGGAGAATACCGCCCGCCTCGTCATCGAGCGATTGCGCGCCCTCCACCTCGACGACCTCCAGACGGGGATCGCGAAGACGGGGGTCGTCGGCATCCTGCATGGTGGCAAGGGGGCGGGCAAGTGTGTCCTGCTGCGCGCCGACATGGACGCGTTGCCGATCACCGAACTGAACGACGTGCCGTACAAAAGCGAGCATCCCGGAGTGATGCACGCCTGCGGGCACGACGCGCACACGGCGATGCTGCTGGGTGCGGCACGGGTGCTGGCGGAGCGACGCGATCAGTTCGCCGGGACGATCAAGTTCGTCTTCCAGCCATCGGAGGAGCAGGGTGAGGGTGGCGCGCAACCGATGATCGAAGCGGGAGTGATGGAGAACCCGCATGTGGACGCGGCGTTCGGCATCCACGTCGGCTCGAACATCCCGGTTGGCAAGGTTGCAGTGCTCGGCGGGCCGGTCAACGCGGCGGCGGACAGCGCGATCGTGACGATCCGTGGCCTGGGCGGGCACGCGGCGCGACCGCAGATGGCGATTGACCCGATCGTGATCGGGGCGCACTGCATCGTCGCGTTGCAGTCGCTGGTCAGCCGTGAAGTCAACCCGCTCGCGCCCGCCGTCATCACGGTCGGCACGCTGCACGCGGGGACAGTGAGCAATGTCATCCCCGAGGACGCGCACTTCGAGGCGACGATCCGCACCTTTGACCCGGAGACGCGGCGGTTGCTGGCAGAGCGCATCCCGGCGGCGGTGCGGGGGATCTGCGCGACGTTCCGGGCCACGGCGGACGTGGAGTACCAGCTCGGCTACCCGCCACTCGTCAACGACATGGCAATGGCCGCGCTCGTCAAGTCGGTCGCGCTCGATGTCGTCGGGCCGGAGCGCGTGATAGATTCCGAGCCAGGGATGGGTGCGGAGGACATGTCCTACTTCATCAACGCCGCGCCGGGCGCGTTCTATCGCCTCGGCGTGCGTAACGAGGCGACGGGCAAAACCTACGGCCACCACCACCCCCGCTTTGATATTGACGATGACGCCCTATCCACCGGCGTCGCCATGCACGCGGCGGTGGCATTGCGATACTTGACACAGGAGTAGGGCGGATTGCGTCACTGGGGGAGTTGCGTAATCTGCTGGCCGATGACGCCGCACAGAGCATCCCGGTGCGGGCGAGGGCGCACAGCGTGTTTGCGAGCCCTCGCCCGCACCGGGTGCAGACCACAGGCGATATCCGCCGTTACCTGGAGAAAGAGATACCACGCCGCACGAATGATTCCGGTCGCATGCGGCG
>JBBSFO010000342.1:0-5847 GCA_038238655.1 Thermomicrobiales bacterium
CCCCACTGACCGGTGGCCATGGACTTGGCCCACTTGGCGTACTGGACGGGCAGGGGGTCGGAAAGACCGAGTTGCTTGCGGATGTTTTCTTTCACGGCTTCGGGAACGCGCGGATCGGCGGCGAACTGGGCGAGGGGATCGCCGGGGGCGAGGGAGATGATCGCGAACAGGACGATCGAGATGGCGATCAAGGTTGGCACCGCCGTCACCAACCGTCGGATGATGTACTTCCCCATGGCTCCCCATTCCTCTCGCGTGTACCCAATCTATTGGTATCCCCGTATCATGCGAGAGTATGGCACATTCTGTCAAGAAGTAGACGAGACAATGGTGATGATCTACGATTACGTCCGTGCGTACTGCTGAGCGAAAAGTCTGCTACGGAGAATGTGACAAGGAACAGCGGCGCGGTCTGGTGATCGCAGGAATGGATCAAAGAATACTCGCCGTCTCGGCTTGGCATGTGCAGGCGGCTCCCGAGGGCACGCTGACACCTCACCCTCTCCGCAGTGACGACGATGCGCCAGTGAACAGTTCGCCGCGCCCGAGAGGATGGCTCAGAGATGGGTTGCACCTAACCCGATACTGGTCAGTAGTCGAGCGACAAAGGGGACGATCCGTGGTCAAGAGCGCGATACCCGAGACGATGAACCGGTCGGCGGAAAAAGAGACCTTCGACGACGGGTATAAGTGGCGCGTACTCTTTTCGGTGATCTTCGGGACGTTCATGTCCATCCTCGATAACACCGTTGTCAATGTCGCGCTCGCCACACTGCAAAAAGATTTTGGGGCGAGCATCTCACACACGCAAGGTGTCGTGACGTACTACGCGCTCTCGCTCGGCATCGTTATCCCGATCGCGGGCTTCCTCGCGGATCGGTTCGGGATCAAGCGGATCTACGTCATCTCGCTCGTCGCTTTCACGACGGCGTCCGCGCTCTGCGGCCTCGCCCCGTCACTCAATACACTGATCTTGTTCCGCATCCTGCAAGGACTGGGCGGCGGCGCACTCCTGCCGCTCGGTACGGCGATGCTCTTCACCGCCTTTCCGCCGAACGAGCGCGGGCTGGCGCTCAGTGTCTTCGGCGTTCCTTCGCTCGTCGCGCCCGCGCTCGGCCCGACGCTTGGCGGCTTTCTCGTCGAGTATGTGGACTGGCGCTTCATCTTCTACATCAACCTGCCCATCGGCATCGTTGGCGCGGTGATCGCTTCCCGCAACCTCCGCGAGCGCAAGAGTGCGACGCGGGCACGGTTTGATCTCCCCGGATTTATCCTTTCGGCCGTCGGCTTCGGCTCATTGCTGTATGGCCTGTCGCATGCGGCGACGGACGGCTGGACGAGCGGCACAGTGCTTGGCTTCCTCGGTTTGGGGATCGGCGCGCTGATCGCCTTTACGGTCGTCGAGTTACGCTCGCCGCATCCGCTCCTCAATGTCCGTTTCTATCAGAAGCCGATCTACCTGCTGGCGAGCGCGGTCGGCTGGGTCTCCGTCGTCGCGCTCTTCGGGGCAACATTCCTGCTGCCGCTCTACTTCCAAACCTTGCGCGGGCGGACACCCTTCCAGACGGGGCTATTGCTCCTGCCGCAAGCGGCGGCGGCGGTGATCGCCATCCAGATCAGTGGGCGGTTGTACGACCGGATCGGCCCGCGCTACGTCGTTACCGCCGGTTTGATCGGGCTTGCCGCAACGACATGGGGGTTCACGCAACTCACCGAAACGTCATCGTACGTGCTCATCTGCGCGCAGATGGCGATTCGCGGCTTTTCCCTCGCCTTCGTCATGCAGCCGACCCAGGCGGCGGCGCTCTCGGTGATCGAGCGCGATGTCCTCACTCGTGCCAGTTCGCTGCTCGCCGTGATGCGCAGCGTCTTTCAGTCGCTCGGTGTGGCAATCCTCGGCACGGTGCTGCAACTCCGTGGCACCCCAGCGAGTGGATTCCGGGGCGTGTACACGATTGCGGGGTACCGCGATGCCTACAACGTCGCGCTCGGCGCGGCGATTATCGGCGTTATTCTCGCCGTCTTCCTCCCGATCAAGCCCCGCCGCCCGGCAGAAGCCGTACCTGAACGCGCCGATCAGCAGGTCGCGGCGCACGCGGTGGAAACCTAACCCCCCGATCCCCTACCGCAACACCGCGCCTCGCCCCGCACGAGCGTCTGCGATCCGCTGATAGTGCGATGGGACGAGCGGCGGCAGATTGTCCGGGTCGAACCAGCCTTCATCCAGCGTCTCGTCGGAGCGCCCGAGCGTGCCGCCGATGACGCGGCATTCCACCGCGATCAGTACCATATGGTAGCGCAGGCCAAGCCCGACACGGAGCGCGAGCCGGGGATCGGAATACACGCCGACGATCCTTCCTGGCTTGACGATCAGCCCGGTCTCCTCCAACGTTTCGCGCGCGACCGCTTCCGCGATCGTCTCGCCGAGGTCCACATGACCACCGGGCATGCACCAGAGGCGGTTATCTTCCCGCTGCGTCAGCAGGACGCGGCCCGCATCGTCGAAGATCACGGCATTAACACCGACTTTCGGTGTCGTGAAGGGGATGTCCTCGGATGGGTAGGTCGGGTCCGCCCATGTCGGCGGCAGGAAGGTGCCGGCTGGTTCGCGCGGCGCAGCAGGCGCGGCCAATACTGCGTCGCGATTCAACGGACCATAGATATGCGGGAACCGTTCATCGCCGTCATAGCGCCACGGGCTGGTCAGTCGCCGGAGATCAACAACGAGCGCGCAATAGGGGCGGGCGTCATTTGTGTAGTAGCGGTTGCCAGCCGCCGCAACCTCGACCGCGCGATGGGTCGTGTGAATGAAGCCGTCCTGCGGGAAGGCGGTGGGGAGATAGGCGGCATCGGTCGGTGTCGCCTGCCATTCCTCGGTCGGAACGAGATGGTAGGCGAGCCAATCCGGCTCGTGGAACGCGTGCGCCATCAGTTGAGGTCTAGCAGTGTGACACTGGAGATCACGCCGGGCGTTTCGCGCACGAGGATCAGCGTCTCCTTGAACTGCTCCTTGGAGTCCGCCTCGACGCGGACGATCAGGTCGTAGATGCCAGTGACGAGCGACATGCCCCGGAATCGCTCGCCCAGTCGCTCCTTGACCATCTCGCAAACCTTCACCACATTGGCGTTGACGCAAATTAGCACGTAGCCGCGCCACTGCTCACGCTCGACGCCCTGCGGGGCGAGCAACGGTTCCGGCTCGGTCGTGCCGCCCAGCTCCGTCATCAGCGCCGGGGGATCAATCAATTCCGCCTCGATATCGGCCTCGCCTTCCGCGCGCGTGCGGAGTCGGCGCGTCCGCGTGAAAACATTGTGGAGTTGGTACTCGTCCGCCATCCCTTTTCCCCCTCGGCAATCCTATTCGTCCGACAGAACGATACCATATCCCGCATTGGGTCGGCAGATGCTCCTGCGCGATATGGTGCAGACGGTCCATAAACAATCCACGACCCGCTGCAGGAGCGTAGGGAAGGAAGGGTATGCACCACACGGATGTTTTGATTGAATCATCAAAGGGAGGGTTGCGATGCGGAAGATTGGACTTTTCGGTGTGCTCATGGCGCTGGCGCTGCTTGTGTGCGGCAATATTGCGTCCGTCGGGGCGCAGGGGCCGCCGGACTTCACGAAGTTCGGCTACCCGACTGTCGCCAAGAGCATGGATGTTGCGCCCGACCAGGCGGCGATGATCACAGCGGGCGATCAGTCGGTAGCGATCAAGGCCGGGACATTCGACAGCCCGGTGACGTTCGATCTCCTGACGAGTGAGCCGAGCGCATGGAAGGACCTTGTGAAAGACCGCACCGTCCGTGCGGCGTTCGCCTTCCGCGTCACCGACAAAGCGACCAAGGCAATCGTCGGGGCATTCAAGCAACCCGTCGTCTACTCGTACAGTGGCAAGGACGCGCAAAGTACCGACGCGATCCTGAACGTCACCGCCGCCAGCCCGGCGACGATCACGCCGAATCCAGCGCCGATTACCTTCGATAGCAAGGTCAATCACCCGTTCGGCGGCGCAGGTGTCGGCTGGCTCGTCGTTTCTGCACCGACAAGCGGCGCTGCAAGTGCTCCCGCTGCGGCGCAAGCGTCTCCGGCCGCGTCTGCACCCGCCGCGACACGAGCGCCGGTCGCAACGGGCACCGGTGGCGGCACAACGACGACCGCCACCACGACGCTACCGAAGACGGGCGAAGCGCGTACACAGGGCGTGAATTGGTTTGTCGCGTATGCGCTCGGCTTCGGCGCGATTTCGCTCCTCGCCGGCTCCGCGCTGTTCATGCGCCGACGCGTCGGCGGAACGCGACCGTATCGAGCGCTGTAGGGAACTAGTGTCCTGCGCAGGAAGTTTCTTTCCGTTTGACTTTGGTCAGTAATTCGCCGACGGGCTTGGTCCAGACGAATGGCTGGCAGCGATCGTTCCAGCCGTCGATGAACTGGCCGATTCTGGCGATGAGGTCATTGACCGAGGTGAAGGAGCCACGCCGGATGGCCTTGCGTGCGAACCGGTCAGCGCAGAACCAAGAGGTCAAGCCAGTTGCTTCTGGTTTCCGGGTTCGCTGTGTCCTCGGCATGTCGTACGGCACGGCGGAGACGTTCTTTACCGCGGAGGAACTCGTCCCCAGTGAGATTGCGCATCGTGGTGTCGGCCTGGCGGAAAGTGTCCACCTGGCCGAGGAAGTCCGCGAGGCTGGTCGGGTATGTCTCACGAACCTGCTCAAGAGCGTCCTGGTGGAATCCTGCGGCCGCGAACGCCTTGCACGTATCCTTGACGGAAGGGTAGGTATCGATCGTCCGAGCGGTCTCAGGGAACCATCGGACGAGTTCGATCCCGTCGAGCTTCAGGTTCCCCAAGGGCTCGTATCTGTCCGGGAAGCCCTGTCGGATGAGGACGGGGGCACCGGGGCGGAGAACGCGGCGGATCTCGTGTGCGGCGACTCCTAGGTCTGGAATGTGGTGAATGACAAGGGAGAGCCATGCGGCGTCTGCCGATTCATCTGGCAGCGGTAGGGCGCTCGCATTTCCCTCAAGCACCTGGATGGCGGGTGTCTGCGGGATCTGATCCCGCATCGCGGCCGACGGCTCGACTGCGAGGACGCTGAGGTCGAACCAGTCGCTGAATGCAGCGGCGAACGCACCGGTCCCCGCGCCGATGTCCACCAGAGTCATTCCCTGCGACGGGCGCAGGTGACGTCGTACCGCCTCGCGCCACTCCGAGAGTCCGTCGCGTGGGACCTCGCGGACCGCCTTGAACGCTGCAGCGGTCTGCTCGTCATAGCTGATCCTGGCCATGTCATGCCTCCTTGCTGGTGCCCACCTCGTTGCCTACGGACTCCATCGTCGGCGGCACCGGTGCCTAGTCCGGCCGGTCCGGATTCTGCATTCCGCAACGCCAGAGCCGTCGCTCCACGCATACTCCATTGTGTCAGAAAGAAAGAAATTTTTCTATCAGAACACTAGCAGGGGGAGGGAGCACGCTTCCCTCCCCCTGCTTCGTATCGCAGGGAGAATAACTGTTGCTCGTCGTTACGCGAGCGTGCCTGCGAAGAGTTGGCGGCCTAGCGCTTCTTTGCTGCCCGGAACGTAATAGCGTGCCGACCAACGATCGTCTTCCGCCAATCCGGAGTGCGTAGCTGCATTTGCGGCCAGTCCGCGGGCGAGATAATGATCGAACATGCGCATGAATTCCGTCGCGTAGATGTCCGCGACACTGGTGTGACCGCGCAGGGCGAGGCTGTTCGAATCGTTATGCACAGTCGAGTTTTGCGAGAAGTTCGCGGAGCCAGTGATGATGATCGGGTCGGGGCCAAAAGGATCGGCGGCGATGATTTTCGCGTGGATGTGGACACCGGC
>JBBSFO010000343.1:0-5830 GCA_038238655.1 Thermomicrobiales bacterium
GCGACGGTATGTTCGAACTGGGCGGCGCGCATCCCGTCGTTGGTTACGACCGTCCACTTGTCTGCCAGCGTGTGCGTCTCGTAGGTACCGACGGTCAGCATCGGCTCAATCGTCAACACCATCCCCTTGCGCAAGAGCGTACCGGTGCCGGGATCACCATAATTCGGCACTTGCGGGTCCTCGTGGATACGCCTCCCAATCGCGTGGCCGACATATTGTCGGACGATCCCATATCCGCGCGACTCGCCATACTCCTGGATCGCATGTCCAATATCGCCGATCCGCTTGCCGGGTCGGCACTGCGCGATCCCGGCGAGCAGGGCATCGTAGGTAGTATCCACAAGCCGTCGCGACTCCTCGTCAATCTCGCCGACCGCCACGGTGATCGTCGCGTCGCCATGCCAGCCATCGAGGAACGCGCCAGTGTCCACCTTGATGATGTCGCCGTTGCGTAGCGTCCGCTTACCAGGGATACCATGCACGACTTCATCATTGACCGCGACGCAAACGCTCGCCGGGAAACCGTACAGTCCCTTGAAGGAGGGCGTCGCGCCCGCCTTGCGAATGACCGATTCGCCGACCGCGTCCACCTGCGCCGTCGTCATCCCCGGCCGGATCGCGGCGCGCATCGCTTCGAGCGCCTGCGCGACAACGCGACCGGCGGCGCGCATCCTGGCGAGTTCCTGAGAAGATTTAAGGGTCATTGTCCCGCCGCGCGCCATTTACGCCACACTTTCCGCAAAGAGCGGCGCGAGGGCGGCGAGAATCTCGTCCGTCACCGCCTCGACCGTCTGATCACCGTTGACACGATAAATAATGCCGCGTTGCTCGAAAAGCGCGAGCAACGGCTGCGTCTTTTCCTCGTAGAGTCGCAAGCGTTCCTCGGCGGCTTCGCGTGTGTCATCCGCCCGACCGCGACTGAAGATGCGCTCGACAAGAATCGGTCGCGGCGCATCAATGTAGACGACCGCATCTATCCTCTCGCCGCGCGTAGCCAGAAATGCATCCAACGATGCGACTTGCGGCACCGTACGCGGAAAGCCGTCGAAGATGACACCGCGCAGTTCGGGTTGCATGTCGCGCAAGGTAACGAGACGATCATCCAGCATCGCGACGGTCAGGTCGTCCGGCACCAACGATCCGGCTTCCAGGATTGGGCCGACACGCAGGCCAAGTGGCGTTTGCTCGGCGATGTTTCGCCGGAAGAGATCGCCGGTCGAGACATGGGCGAGCCGCAATCGTGGCGCGACAATTGCCGCTTGCGTGCCCTTTCCGACCCCCTGTGGGCCGAAAAAGAGCACATTCCGATTCGCATGATCGGCACTCAACGGATAAAGCCCTCGTAGTTACGCATCAACAGTTGCGACTCCAACTGTCGCATTGTATCTATCGCCACGCCGACGACGATCAGGAGCGCCGTACTTCCGAGACCCAACTGCGTAATCCCCGTCAGTTGTCGGGCGATAAATGGCAGGATCGCCACCAATCCGAGGAACAGGGCACCCGCCAGCGTGATCCGGTTCAAAACGCGCGATAGATACTCCGCTGTCGGGCGACCGGGGCGAATGCCGGGCACGAATCCGCCATTTTTCTGCAGGTTCTCCGGGATATTCTGCTGGCCGAAAATGACAATCGTGTAGAAGAAGGTGAATCCGACGACGAGTAGGAAGTAGCCGATCTGGTACGGATAGTTGCCGGGGTCGAAGAGCACCGCGATCTGCCGCGATGAATCGCGCAGCCAACCGCGATCCGACGACCCGAGAAAGTTCGCAATCGTACTCGGGAGGATCATGATGCTCACCGCAAAGATAAGCGGGATCATACCGGCGGAGTTGACGCGCAGCGGAATCGTTGTCGCCTGCCCGCCGTATTGCCTCTGGCCGCGCACGCGCCGCGCGTACTGCACCGGAATCTTTCGCACGCCTTCGCTGATCAGAATAATGCCGACGATGGTCAGCAAGCCGATCCCGACGAATAGAATGATCGAGACGAGGTTGAACGACGAGCCACCCGTCACGAGGTTCGCAATCCCCCCCGGTACGCCGGCGACGATACCGCCAAAGATAATGATGCTGACGCCGTTGCCGATGCCATTCTCCGTGATCAGTTCACCGATCCAGACGAGAATCATCGTCGCCGCGACGGTCGAGGTCAGCAGCGTGAAACTGGGCAGAAAGGTATGGAGGTTGAGAATGCCGAACTGGTCCGCAGGGATCACCTGATTGGCGACCGCAAGGCGGATCTGGCCGTATGCCTGCAAGTAGCCGATCGGCACCGTCAGGATATGCGTGACGCGGTTGACGCGCGCGCGGCCCGATTCGCCTTCCTTTGACCACTCAGTCAGTTTTGGGATGATCGGCGTCAGAAGTTGCACGATGATCGAGGCGGTAATGTACGGATACACGCCCATCATCGCGATCGAGAATGTCCGCAGCGCGCTGCCCGAAAAAAGGTTCAGCGTGCCGAGGAACGCGTTGTTGCGAAAAAGACGGTCCAGCGCCGCATGATCCACATTGGGCAACGGGATATGCGCGATGAGGCGAAAAATCAGCAGCATCCCGATCGTGAAGAGGATCTTCTTACGCAGATCGGGGATACGAAATGCATTGAATACTGCTTGCAACATCGTTTTGTCGTCCCTTCCGCTGCCTTCGCGAGCAGGCAGCGGGATATATCAGATAGACTACGAGACCGGCACGATCTATGCCGTCTCCTCCGCTGTCTCCGTTGCCTCGGTCGGCTCCGCAGCCGTTTCTTCGACGGTGCCGCCTGCCGCGATGATCTTCTCGCGCGCGGATGCAGTCACGCGATGGACGCGCACGGTGAGCGCCTTCGTGATCTCGCCATCGCCGAGTACCTTTACCTGCCATCCCTTAAAGGGGACGACCGGTGCCCGCAGCACCTTGTCAGTCACAACGCGGCGCGCGACGAGCAATTCGGGTGTAATCTCATCTCCCGCCTCGAACAGTTCCTCGAGACGTGCGACATTCACCACCGCGAATGGCTGCTTGAAGATGTTGGTGAACCCACGCTTGTACGGCATACGCATGTAGATCGGGTTCTGACCGCCTTCAAAGCCCCGGCGGACATTTGGACCGGAGCGGGAACCCTGGCCCTTCGTACCGCGACCGGCGGTCTTGCCCTGACCGGCGGAGATGCCGCGTCCGACGCGCTTGCGCGCTTTGTGCGAGCCGGGATTCGGCTTGAGGTCTTGCTGCTGCATGATCGGATTACTCCTTCGACGCCGCGCCCGGATCCGCGACAGTCACGAGATGGCGCACTTTGAAACACATACCCCGCACCGATGGCGTGTCCGGCAACTCGACCGTCTGGTGCAGTCGCCGGAGCCCCAGGGAGCGAACCGTCGCTTTTTGATCGTGGGCGTAACCGATGGAGCTTTTCACATACGTGACGTGCAACACCGGCGCTGCATTCTCTGCCATGATTGACGCTCCTATGCCCGCGCGGCGGCGTGGTTCGCCGCTTCTTCAGCCAGTTCCTTGTTGCGGCGACGACCGAAGTACGAGACCGGCTTGCCGCGCCGTGCCGCGACACTCTCAACCGACTCCAACTCCTCCAGCGCCTTCAAGGCGGCGCGGACGACGTTGACCGGGTTGGTGCTGCCGATTGTCTTCGTCAACACGTCGTGGATGCCCGCCGCTTCCATGACGGCACGTACGCCGCCACCCGCGATCACGCCTGTTCCGGGGCGAGCCGGGCGCAGCAGAACGCGCGACGCGCCGTACGTCACCTGAATATCGTGCGGGATCGTCGTTCCTTCGAGATTCACCTTGATGATGCGCTTCTTCGCATCTTCGACGCCCTTGCGAATGGACTCCGGAACCTCACCGGCCTTGCCCATCCCCGCGCCGACGTGGCCCTTACCGTCGCCGACGACGACGACCGAGGAGAAGTTGAAACGCCGCCCGCCCCGCTGCACTTTCGCGACGCGGTTGATCTGCACGACGCGCTCTTCAAGGTCTCCCACTGTTGCCGGATCAATCCGTACCATTCGTCGCTTCGCTCCTTTAGTAGCGAGTAATCAGTAATCAGTAGTCAGTCGGAAGCGAAGGCGCTTCGCGCATTTTCTACGCGTTACTCGTTACTCGTTACTCGTTACTCTAAAAGTCAAGCCCGCTCTCGCGAGCAGCATCCGCGAGCGCTTGAACACGGCCATGATAGAGAAAGCCACCACGGTCGAAGACGACCTGCGTGATCCCCGCCGCCTGAGCCTTCTGTGCGACCATCCGGCCGACCCACTGCGCGCGCTCGGTCTTTGTCATGCCTTCCGACGCCATCTTCAATGCGCGCAATTCCGGATCGGTCGAACCGGCTGCAACGAGTGTATGGCCGCGCTCATCGTCAATGACCTGCGCGTAGATATGCTGGCTGGAACGAAAGACATTCAATCGAGGACGCAACGGCGTCCCGGAGACCTTCGCCCGGACTCGCTTATGCCGCTTTTGGCGCAAAGTCAGCGCCTTGCGTACTTTCAGTCGTTGCATGGGCATAAAATTGCCCCTCCTTCATTCCGTGCCCGACATCGCGGGCCGGTGCCAGGGAGAGTAACGAGTCGCGAGTACCGAGTATCGAGATTGAATCCCTCTCTATTCGTTACTCGTTACTTGTTACTCGCTACTTCTTGGCCGTCTTGCCGGTTTTGCCAGCCTTGCGACGCGTCCACTCACCGAGGTACTTGATGCCTTTGTCCTTGTACGGCTCGCGCGGGCGGACTTTGCGAATACGAGCCGCCAGATCGCCGACGTCTTCTTTGTTGTTACCAATGACGGCAACGCGTAGCGGCGTGTCCACCGCGAAGGAAATTCCCTCCGGTGGGCTAAACCGCACCGGGTGCGAGTAGCCAACCGTCAGAACGAGGTCTTTGCCGTCCATCGCAGCACGGTAGCCGACGCCATTGATTTCCAGTTCCTTGCGAAAACCGGTCGTCACGCCCTCTACCATGTTGGCGACAAGTGTGCGCGTCAGGCCGTGCAGTTCACGCTGAATGCGCGCTTCGCTCGGTCGCTTGACATGCAGCACGCCATCTTCGCGCTCGAGGATCATCGAGGCGGGGATCGTGCGGGAAAGTTCGCCGCGCGGACCTTTGACCGTAATCGCGCCGCCCTCGTGATCGAGGGTTACGCCGGTCGGGATCGGAATCGGTCGAATACCGATGCGAGACATCGCAACTCCTCCTAGGAAACCGTGCAGAGCAGCTCGCCACCGACGCCGCGCCGGTACGCGTCGCGGCCCGTCATCACGCCCTGTGAGGTCGTGACGATGGCGACGCCGAGTCCGTTGCGAACGCGCTCGATAGCGCCACGCTGCCGGTAGATGCGCAGGCCAGGCTTAGAAATCCGCTTGATCTCCTGAATGACATGCTTCTTCGAATCGTCATACTTCAACCGGACGGTCAACTGATTTTGCGGCTTCTGCTCGGTGACACGATAGCCCTCGATGAAACCTTCTTCCCGCAGGATACGGGCGATTTCTACGAGCACCTTCGTTGAGGGCATCGAGACTTCCGCATGTCGGATCATACCGGCATTGCGAATCCGGGTCAGCATGTCGCTGATTGGGTCATTGACGCTCATGCGTTCCCACTCCTACCACGATGACTTCGTGACGCCTGGCAACTTGCCGTTGGACGCCATCTCGCGAAAACAGATGCGGCACATACCGAACTTGCGCATGTACGCGCGGGACCGACCACAAAGCTTGCAGCGGCTATAGCCGCGCACCCGGTATTTGGGCACGGCGTTCGCCTTGTTGATGAGAGATTTCTTCGCCATTCGTGCTCCTTATGACGCGATGCGCTGAACGCCGCCGA
>JBBSFO010000344.1:0-5822 GCA_038238655.1 Thermomicrobiales bacterium
TGGCACGGATGTTGCGAACGCGATTACACATCTCTTTTTGCAGCAGTCCGCAGTACGCGTATGGAGAGAGTCACAATGGTGCAAATCCTTACAGTTACAAATGGCACGACGCTCCTCCGACCGGGGATCGCTGCGCTGCATAACGACGGGTATCGGATGACTATCTACAATGTGGCGAGTGTGCGCGATCTCCGCTACGCGGCGCCTGATCTCTTGATTGTCGCGACCGATTCATCGCGTGCCATCTACGCGCTGCTCGCCGCGATCCGGGACGACGCATTGCTGCGCACCCTTCCCGTCATCGCCATTGGCGCGTCATCAGATGTGTTTGCGGCACTCCCTGTCGCGCTCCTTTCGGACACCGTGCTCTTGCCCGCACCGTTCGATGAGGGCGCACTGCAAGACGCGACGCGAATGTTCGTACCGACGCTCGTGCGCGCCCGCCGTGCGCCTCAGCACGGACACGCGGTCGCATAAGCGGCTGTGACATCGGGCATCTACGCGGCATCAGGTATACTGGCACTGCTGTTGTGTTGTTCCAGTGCGTGGGGCACACGGCATCGTCGCCCAATGGAGATGCGCGGATGGATGACCCAGAAACGATACGCGTGCTCATCGTGGACGATCACCGCATGGTGCGGAGCGGCTTGCGCGGCTTTCTCGAAGGCGAATGCGGCATCACCGTGGTCAGTGAGGCGGAAACCGGCGAAGAAGCGATTGCGCGCGTATCGGAACTGGCGCCCGATGTCGTCCTCATGGACCTGATGATGCCCGGCATGGGCGGCATCGCGGCCATTGACGCGCTGCGGCAATCCCATCCATCGCTCAAAATCATGGCGCTGACCAGTTTCGCGGATGACGAGCAAGTCTTCCCCGCCCTTGAAGCAGGTGCGAGCGGCTACCTCCTCAAAGACATTGACCCGGACGCCCTCGCCGCCGCTATCCGCGCCGTCTATGCGGGCGAATCGCCGCTCGACCCCGAGGTCGCGAAACGGCTGCTTTCCCGTTTCCAGCGCGGGGCCAGCGCGCCGATAGACAGGCAGGCAGGGCACGAGGCGCTCACGGAGCGTGAAGGCGATGTCCTCCGGCTTCTCATCCAGGGCAAGAGCAACAAAGAGATCGCCCATGCCTTGTTCATCGGCGACCGCACCGTCAAGAGCCACCTCAGCGCCATCTTCCAGAAACTGGATGTCACCGACCGCACGCAAGCCGCGCTCTATGCCGTCCGGCACGGACTCGTGGCGAGCAATGAGCAATGAGCGGGCGCTCTTCAGGGCAGTAGCAATGAGGGCCTGATTCTTAGCACTTCACGTCCTCGTCCTTTCGGACGACCGTGCGCCTTCCCGTCCGACCGATGTGCCGGCTCTGCTCCCGGCCATAGAGTGGGAAGAGAAGCGTTCGGTTTCGTTTCGGTGATGAGGACAACCGGTGCGATTGATCCACACGATACCCGCAAAGACGGTGCGCATCCTGATCGTGGAAGATGCGGGATCGGTGCGCCGTGCGCTTCGTCATGTCCTCGGCAGCGAGCCGGACTTCGATGTGATCGGTGAAACGGGCGATGGTGAACACGCCGTTACCCTCGCGGCGGCGCTGCGACCGGACATCGTGCTCCTGGACCTCATCCTGCCCGGTATTAATGGCATGGAAGCGGCCCGGCGCATCCGTGCGGCAAAGAGCGCGAGCGATGTCATCATGCTCACCGCGTTCGGTGGCGAGCAAGCGCGTGCCGTCGCCGCAGAGACGGGCATTGCCTTGTTTCTTGAAAAGGGCGATAACCTCGACGATCTCGCTGAGCGCATCCGCCGCGTGCATGGACGAAATGCGCGCCTGTCTACGCGGGCTGAGTGATTTGCCCACCGCCAACGCTCTCCCGATACAAGCCGGTGCTTTGCGTTGCCCTACCCGCGAAACATTTCTTTTTCCTGATTGTCTACACTGCATGCGAGCCGGTATGCTCGCTGTTTTCATGAACCATTGAATGGCACTGTGGGTATACAAGGTGGAGGAATCGCGCCACAGCTGGCGCACGATGCGTACGCCGGGTCCGCTCGCGCGGCATTCGGGAAGAAGGAGAGAGATGGGTGAACGTACATCGGTCCTGGCATTCGCGGCGGGTAAACGCGCCAAGTG
Organism: Thermomicrobiales bacterium; assembly: GCA_038238655.1. Classification (GTDB taxonomy): domain Bacteria; phylum Chloroflexota; class Chloroflexia; order Thermomicrobiales; family JALYUS01; genus JALYUS01. The sequence goes on from JBBSFO010000344.1 coordinate 2,134, forward strand.
GCTCGTGTTGCTCTTTTGGATCATCGTTGCCGCGCTGATCGCGCCTTTTGGCAGCAAACTGACCTCCGTCGAGAAGAATGACGCCGCCAGCTTCCTACCGGGGAGCGCGGAATCCACGAAGGTCAACGAACTGCTCCAGCAATTCCCCGCCGGTCAGACCGTTTCAGCGGTCGTCGTCTATTACCGCGACAGTGGCCTCACTCCAGCGGACACGGCGAAGGCGACCGCTGACCGGGAGGCGATCATCGCCGCGACGCTGCCGCTGGCGCTCCCGGCCACACCCGTTACACCCGCGCAGGACGGCAAGGGCATCCTCTACATCGTCCCCTTCCAGTCTGGCCCCGAGTCGGATCAGTTAGCGAGCGCCGTGAAGGGACTCCGGACAATCACGGGTGAAGGCGACAACGGCCTGAACATCAAAGTGACCGGGCAAGCGGGCTTTGTCGTGGACTCGATCAGCGTCTTCAACAACATCAACACGCGGCTACTCCTGACGACGGTACTGATCGTCACAGTGCTGCTGCTCGTAACCTATCGCAGTCCGTTTCTCTGGCTCTTGCCACTCATTTCGGTCGGACTTGTCAGTCAGGTCACGCAGGGCGCCGTGTATGGGGCGGCCAAGAGTGGGATCATTGCGGTCAACGGCCAGAGCACCGGCATTCTGACGGTACTGATCTTCGGCGCGGGCACCGACTACGCACTGCTCCTGATCGCGCGCTACCGGGAAGAATTGCGCCGCCACGAGGACCGCCACGAGGCAATGGCTTTCGCACTCCGCCAGGGTGGACCGGCAATCCTCGCATCCGGCGCGACGGTGACGATCAGCCTCCTATGTCTGCTCGTCGCAGAACTGAATAGCACGCGCGGCCTCGGTCCGGTGAGCGCAATCGGCATCGTCCTAACGCTCGCCGCCATGCTGACGCTCCTGCCCGCGCTCCTCGTTATCGTCGGTCGTGGCGTCTTCTGGCCCTTTATCCCGCGCTTCGGCTCGCCGCCACAGGAAGAATCCGGTCTGTGGGCACACGTCGGTGCATGGATCGCCCGCCGACCGCGCACCGTCTGGGTTGGCACGACGGTCGCGCTCGCGATCATGGCCCTCGGTCTCTTCGCGCTCAACACGAATCTTTCCGAGAACGACGGCTTTCGCGGCTCGGTGGATTCGGTGGCCGGGCAGAAGTTGCTCGCCAAGAGTTTCCCGTCCGGTTCGAGCGCGCCGGCCATCGTCATTGTCCAACCGGCGGCAAACGCGGATGCCGCCCGCAATGCGATCGCGAACTCCCCGGATATCGCGTCAGTGACGCCGGTTGATCGTGCGGGGGATTATGGACGGTTTTCGGTCACACTCAAGGCGGACCCGGCGAGCGGTGACGCCTTCGACGCCGTTGACCGGCTCCGCGCGCAAGTGAAAACGGCCGCCGGGCCGGGAGCACGCATCGGCGGCACAAGCGCGGTCAATCTCGATGTCAAGCGCGCCTCGTTGCACGATCGCAAAATCATTTTGCCTCTCGTCCTATTCATCGTGCTCGTCATCCTCGGGCTGTTGCTCCGCGCGATTGTCGCGCCAGTACTGCTGATGCTCACCGTGATCATTTCGCTCGCGGCATCGCTCGGCGTCAGCGCGCTCGTCTTCGACCATCTGTATCACTTCGGCGGTGAGGATGCCTCGTTGCCGCTCTTCGCCTTCATTTTCCTTGTGGCGCTGGGCATTGATTACAACATTTTCCTGATGGCGCGCGTGCGAGAGGAATCGGAACAGCTTGGAACGCGGCGCGGTATGCTGAAAGGATTGGCCGTCACAGGCGGCGTGATCACGTCCGCCGGGGTCGTCCTCGCCGCGACCTTCTCGGTCCTGGCGACGCTGCCGCTCGTCGCGTTGACCGAAATTGGTTTCGTTGTCGCCTTCGGCGTCCTGCTTGATACGCTGATCGTTCGCTCAATCCTTGTCCCGGCCCTGACGCTTGATGTTGGCTCACGCATGTGGTGGCCGAGCAATCTTGCCAACCCGGAGCGCGACCGGCACGCAGTGGAGGCGAAAGAGGCCATCGGGGTTGATTCCCCCCTTCCCTGACCCCTCCCCCGCTGCGGCGAGAGAAGGGCCGGGGAAGGGGAACCCCGCCCGTTTCCTATCCCCGATCCATAATCTCCACGACGCGCGCGAATCGTTCGATGACGGCAGGTGTGGTGGACGGACGGAAGATAACGATCAGGTGTTTGACGCCAATATCGGCGAACGCTTGTAGCTTTTCGGCGACCTGTTCCGGCGTGCCGGTGATAGACTTGCCGTCGTCTTCGCTTGCAGCGCCTGGTTCGGGCAGATTGACGAACGTACCCGCCGTCAGTTCGAGCGTCGAGAGATCGCGACCAACTGCGGCGCACGCTTCTTTGAGCGGTGCGTACCGTTCCAGCACGACGGCAGGGTCAATATGCCAGACGGTGTTCCAGGCATCGGCGTACTTCGCGGTCAGCTCGAGCATCCGGGGCGCTTTCGAGCCGATCCAGAGTTTCGGTCCGGTCGGTGACGGCCCGCGCGGCTTGAGGACGGTGTTCGTTGCGTCGTAATACTTGCCGTGAAAATCTACACGTCCCTCGCGCAGCAGCGGCGCGATGATCTGCATCGCCTCCTCGAATCGCCCGACGCGGTGATCGAAGGGGTAACCGAAGGCATCGTATTCCGGCTCGTGCCAGCCGCATCCGAGGCCGAGGATGAATCGTCCGTTGCTGATCTCGTCCAGCGCATCAGCCATTTTGGCAAGCAGGGCCGGGTTGCGGAACGAGGTGCAGGCAACGAGTGGACCGATCATGATCCGCGACGTGACCGCCGCGACCGCGCTCATAAAGGTGAAAACTTCCCAGCAGCCGCTCTCGTCTTTCTCGGGATAGCGATAGATCAGGTGATCCGCGAGCCAGAAGGAATCGAGGCCAATCTGCTCCGCCGCCTGCGCCATCGCCTGAATATCGGCGTAGCGCGGCGTGCCGCCGTCCAACGAACCCTCACCGAGCGAGGGCATCACACCGAGCTTCATCCGTCGCCCTGTCGTGCTATCTGTCATTGCCGCCTCCGTTCGTAATCCGTGTTGCAAACGCGGCAGTCATCGTATCAGACGATGCAGCGGACGCAACTCAGGCGACATCCCGCCCCGACGGCCAGCGCCCGGAAACAAGCACCAACCCGAGGACGAGGAGAGCGCATGCCAGCGGCAGCATAAGAACCAGGAAGCGGGGCGAGGTGATAATAAAGACGGTCGGCAGCATCATGCCGACGACGACGAGCAGCCAGCCGAGCAATTGAAGCAATCGTACCTGATTCGTTCCGCGCATTCGCATTTCAATCCTTCCCATACATCGCACGACATCACCCGGGAATGATAGGCGTGCCGGTCGGCACTTTCAAGCGGATGCGCGAAAACAGGTGGTGGCGGGGGTCAGCCCGCCCCACCCACAACATGCCCGCGGAAGCCCCCCACCCCCGCCGACTCAAACAGACTTTGGCGGGGGTTGGATGATGTATTTTTCGCCCCCCCCCCCGGCGGGTTGCCCCCGGTGAACTGCTGAATGATCTTGTTCAAGTCCATGTTGTCTACTCCTTAGCGCGTTGCCGGCCGGCCCCCCTCGTCTGGTTGCTTGGGTTAGTACGAGGGCTGGGTCGCCCGACCTCTGGGGATCTACAGGCAAGGCCCGTGCCATCCCCA
>JBBSFO010000345.1:0-5770 GCA_038238655.1 Thermomicrobiales bacterium
GACGACAGCATCGTCGTCCGGCCCGTCAAGGCTTCCAAGGCATCATTCAGTTCGAACTAATGATACAGATGCGGGACAGCGGACTCGGACGGGCGACAGGGAGCGAAGCGCCGACCGGTGTGTCTCCGGCGAACCCATGTGCTGCGCGCCGCTCCATATCGGGACCGTCATCATCCGATTTTCATGTGCGGGTCGAGCGCGTCGCGCAGGCCGTCGCCGATGAAATTACAGGCGAGTACGGTGAGAACGATGGCGACACCCGCCGGCACCCACAACCACGGTTGCTGCTCCAACACCTGGAGGTTGCTCGCAACGTTAATCATGTTGCCCCAACTGGCGGTCGGTGGCTGGACGCCGAGACCGAGGAACGAGAGTCCCGCCTCCAGCAGGATCGCGTTGACGACGCCGAAACTGGCGTAGACGACGAGTACATCCACAGTGTTCGGGAAGGCATGGACACCGATCATCCGTGCAGAAGATGCGCCCATCGCACGGGCGGCGATGAGAAATTCCTGCTCGCGCAGTGACAGAAATTTCGCCCGCACGAGGCGACAGGGCACCGGCCAGTTGAGCAGGCCGATAATCAGCAGCGTCTTGACGATGCCCGGTCCGGTCAGCGCGACGATGGTGAGAATAATGATGATCGCGGGGAAGGTCATGACGACATCGGTGAAGCGCATGATAAGCCCGTCCACCCATGCGCCGAAGAAGCCCGCGAGCGCGCCGAGCAGCGCGCCGACGACGATGGAAATTGCCGCAGCCGCGAAGCCGATAGAGAGCGAGACGCGCCCGGCATAGATGGTACGCGCGAACGTATCGCGCCCGGTGCGGTCGGTGCCGAGCCAGTGTTTGGCGGTCGGCCCCTGATTGCGCCCGAGGAGATCAACCGTGTTCGGACCGGTGCGCGCGATGATCGGCGCGAAGAGCGCGAGCAGGATGAAGATCATCAGCACGACTACGCCGACAACCGCGAGCCGGTGTCGCCGGAAACGGCGCAGCGCCTGCCGCGTCGGCGTCAGAACAACGCCATGCTTCTGCGCCGCCAGCATATCCCGCCCGGACGGCGCGACCGGAACGGCGTCAATTTCGGCCATGCTCTTATCCATCGCATCTATCTCCCAGTCGCGGCGGGGAGAAGGCCACTGTTGAACCGCCAGGACGCCAAGAGCGCCAAGGAGAAAGAAGAAAAGAACGTCGTTTCAATCCTCTATTCCCTCTTGGCGTTCTTGGTGTCTTGGCGGTTTTGAAGTCCCCCACTATGACACGACTATCCATAGCGAATCCGTGGATCAATGAAGGCGTATGCCAGGTCCGTGAGCAGGTTCGCGACCAGGATGACGATCGCGATGATGAAGGTAATGCCCATGATGAGCGGGTAGTCGCGACCGGCAATCGCATCGAGATACAGCGTGCCCATCCCCGGCCACGAGAAAATCGACTCCAGAAAGACCGCGCCGCCGACGAGCGCGGGGATTGTTGCACCGACGACGGTGACAATCGGGATCAGCGCATTGCGGAGGGCGTGCGTGCCGACCGTGACCCGACGGGAGAGCCCCTTCGCCTGCGCCGTGCGGATGTAGTCCTGCGTCAGGACGCCAAGCATCGCCGAGCGGGTGTAGCGCATGATCGAGGAGACTTGGAAGAGCGAGAGCAGCAATGCGGGCAGGATGAGATGGTGGAGGTGATCCCAGAAGGAGTACGGCACTCCCGGCGTGGCGAGCCCGCCGGCGGGGAACCACCCGAGCCGGAGCGCGAAGATGTACAGCCCTAAGAGGCCGGCGAAAAATGCCGGGGTGGATGCGCCGAGGAAGGCGAGGATGGTCAGGATGAAGTCGAGGAACGAATACTGCTTGACGGCGGAGACCACACCGAGCACGATGCCGAGAATAATGCCGATTGTGAGCCCGCTCGCCATCAATGAGAGTGTCGGGAGAATCCGCTGCTTGATGACCGTGCCGACCGGTTCCCCCGTCTTGATCCGGTTGCCGAGATTTCCCTTCGCCACTTCCCGCACCCAGAAGGCGTAGCGGATCGGCGCGGGCCGGTCCAGGCCCAGTTCGTGGCGCTTGATGTCACGCTGTTCCTGGCTCAGATTGGCATCGGGCGATAGGTAGGCATCCAGCGGGTCGCCGGGCGTCAGTTGGAGCAAGCCGAAGATGATCGCCGTGACGGCGACCAAAATCGGGATCGTAATCAGCAACCGCCGCTGGATGTAGCGTCCCATAACCCCTCACGGGGAGTATCGAGTATCGAGTATCGAGTATCGAGAGGGAATGCCCCGCCCGTTACTCGGTACTTTGGACTCGTTACTCGTTACTTCGCTAAACTCCAAAGTTCGGACTGGTCGTAGTATTTGCCGCTCCCTGCGGACGGGGTGTAGACGAAGTTCTGGACATTCTTGGAGACCGCACCGAAGCGCGTGGTCACCCACATCGGCGCCCAGGGCAGGTCATTGTTCAGGACTTTGCAGGCGTTCTGGTAGTTCTCGGCGCGCTTGGTCGCATCGGCTTCCGAGCGGCCTGCGGTGTAGTATTTGTCTACGTCCGCGTTGCTATAGAAGCCGCGATTCGATCCCGCCGGCGGGAGCGCGGAGGAGAGGAAGTAGATGCTCGTCACATCCGGGTCTGCGCCGTTGGCCGCACCGGCGTAGTAGAGCGTGAATTCCGGCGCGGCCTTGTTCACGAAGCCGTTGAAGGTCGGCACATCAACGGCCTTGATCTTGACCTGAATACCGACTGCGGCAAGTTGCTGCTGCATCGCGACAAGGATGTCCTGCGACAACTGATCGGCGTAGTAAGTCAGCAGTTCGATTGGCTGGCCTTTAATCGTATCCCAGTTCGCGTCCTTCAGCAGTTGCTTCGCCTTGTTCACATCCTGTTTGTACGTATTTGCGTCCTTCGCCACGTATTTCGGGTTGTCGAAGACGCATGGAGTAGTAACCGCCGCGCTCTTCAGCAGTTGATCCACAATCGTCGTGCGGTCAATGGCGTACATGAACGCCTGCCGCACGCGCACATCCTGGAAGCGCGGGTCCTTGAGGTTGAACTGGAGGTAATTCTCGACCTGCGACGGGCCGGGAATGAGCGTCAGGTTCGTGTCTTTCTTGACCAGTTCCGATTCGTCGAGAGTGACGTACGTAAACTGAACTTCGCCCTTCTGCAAGGCGATCAAGGCGCTGCCCGGCGCCGTGAAATAGCGGTTGATGATCTTGTCCAACTTCGGGCGACCGCGCCAGTAGGCGTCGTTCGCAACCAGTTCGACGTACTGATCGGGCACGTACTTGCTCCACTTGAACGGGCCAGTGCCAATCGGGTTGGTCGTCCACCAGGGGTTCTTCTCCAGTTCCTTCAAGGGGATCGAGGCGAGTGAGTGCTTCGGGAACATGAAGACGAAGACCATCGCATCGAGTAGCGCCACGTTCGGTTTGCTCGTCGTGATGACGGCGGTGAGCGGATCGGGCGTGGTGATTTCGGCGATATCCGTGTATTTGGGCTGGTAGATGTTCCCACTGTCGGGATTCTTCGCCAGTTCCACCGAGAACTTCACATCATCCGAGGTGAATGCCTGCCCGTCGTGCCACTTGACGTTCGGGCGCAGCTTGAAGGTGAAGGTCTTGGCATCCGCCGAGACGGTCCACGACTCGGCCAGTTCGCCCTGCATCTTGGTGTAGCCGACATCGTACATCAGCAATTTGGAGAAGTACTTCTCCAGCCAGACGTACCCCGCGCCCATCGTCGGCGGGTAGAATTGCTTCGGGCTGCCGCCGGGGCCGACATCGAAGCCCCCCGTCAGCGTACCACCGGTTGTGCCGGCCACCGCTTGCGGCGGCGTCGCAACAACGGAGCCAGCCGGTGCGGTCGTGGGGACGGTACCCGCAGTCGTCGGCGCCGCTGCGGTCGTTGGGGCGGTCGTCGCCGCAGTTGTGCCCGTGGTGGGCGCTGCGGTCGTCGGTGCGGCGGCTTTCGTGGCCGCAGTGGTCGCGGTCGGACTCGATGCGCCACCGCAGGCCGCGAGCATCCCCACGACGGTGAGCGAAACGATCAGGAGACCGATGAACCGTTGGAACCGATGCATGACTGCCCTCCCTCTTCTCAGATGATCCACCCGAACGACGGTGTTTACACGGGAACGGCGGCGACGGACGCGGGTTGCCCGGTCGCGAGTGAGCGATACGCAGCTTCGATAGCCGCAATCGTCGCCCAGGCATCGTGGACGCCGTAGAGTGGTGTGCGATCCTCGCGGATGTCCCCGATAAACGCGCGGATCTGTGTGGCGACCGTACTCGGCGCGGACTCTCCCCCGATGGTATGCCCCCTCCTTTCCGTGACCGTGCTCCAGATATCCAGTTGCGGCCGGTTCTCATCAATGGTCATGTGCCCGTGCGAGCCGATGAGCCGGAGAGTCGAGGCGCCCGTGCCGGGCGTGGGCGCGAAGGGTACTCTGCCAACAGTGAGTGAGGCGATGATACCATGTTCCAGCCGGAGCGACAGAATACCGACATCTTCGACGCCGAATTGCTTGTGCGCGTCGAAGAAGAAGGCACCCGCCTCTGCGAAGACTTCCTCCACCCGCGCGCCCGTCAGGTAGTGGAGGTAATCAACGGGGTAGACCATGAAGTTCATCAGCTCACCGCCACCGGAGAGCGCGGGGTTCGCGACGAACTCCGGCCGCTCCACCGACGTACCGAAGAAAACGCCGCTGGACAGAAACTCGCAATCGGCGGCGCGGACCAGGCCGAGGTGGCCCGCGTCAATCGCCTGCCGCGCCCGCTGGATCGGTGAGCCGAAGAGCCGATGCACGACGGTGAACTTCCGTCCGGGCGCATGTGCGGCCGCCTCCGCGACCAGCGCGCACTCGTCGCGTGTGACGGCCATCGGCTTGTCCACCAGTACATGCTTCCCCGCCCGGAGCGCCTGCGCCGCCAGTCGCGCGTGGCGCGTCGGTTCCGAGCAAACGAGGACGAGGTCAACGTCATTGCGCGCCAGTGCATCTGCGGGATCGGGCAGCACTGGGACACCGTATTTCTCGGCGAGGATGCGGGCGTCGCTGTGCGCCCACGCCGGTGCATCGGGTTCCTCGACGATGGCGCGGATGACGGTGTCCGGGTGCGCCGCGAAGACCGGGAGGTAACTGGCGGCATGCCGCACCGCGCTGAGGACAAGCAGACCGAGGGGGTTGCGATCAGTCATGCGACGCCTCCCCAATCGTGACCGCTGCGCCGCTCTCCAATGAGACCTGGGCGGCGAGCGCCGCTGCCAACACGCTGCGTACCTCTGCGGTCTTCACAATCGGCTCCTCGTTGCCGTCTAGCGTCGCCACCCAGTGGCGTAATTGGTGATACATCGCATCTTCGACGGTGGGCGAAGGGATGTGGACGCCGTCACTGTAGACGGTCGGGTCTTCCTCCGTGCTGTGGCTCAAGGTACCCAACTCGCCGACCGCGAGAATACGGCGGAGTGCGTCGCCGCGCGTGCGGAGCGCGTAGGCGATCTCCAGCAGGGCCATGCTGCCGTTGTCGAAGCGGACAGTCATATGGAAACTATCCGGGATACCCATCTCGGGGGCAAAGGTGCGGAAGCCACGCGTAAAGACGCGCGTCGGCTTCAGGCCGAAGAGCCAGACGGCGAGGTCGAGCGCGTGGATGCCATTGTGTACCGGATGGCCACCGGAGCGCGCTGGGTCGAGTTGCCACGCGCGCCAGCCGCCCGCCCAGACGTGCCCTGCATACCACGTGACATGCAGCATACGCAGCCGCCCAATACTCCCCGCC
>JBBSFO010000346.1:0-5753 GCA_038238655.1 Thermomicrobiales bacterium
CGGATCTATCCCTTCACCGCTCCCATCCGCACGCCCTCGATGAAGTAGCGCTGGAAGATGAGGAAGAAGACGATCATCGGCAAGGCCGCCAGCCCCGCGCCCGCGAAGATCAAGCCGAAATCGGTGCGAAATTCTCCCTGTAAACTGGCGACACCGACAGGGAGCGTGTAGTGTTGGCTCTTTTGCAAAACGATCAGTGGCCAAAGGAAGTCGTTCCAGTAGCGCACAAAAGAGAAAATCGCTAATGCGCCGAGGGCGGGTTTGGAAAGTGGCACGATAATCCTCCAGAAGACGCCCGGTTCCGTGCAGCCATCCATCCGCGCCGCCTCTTCGAGTTCGGAAGGGAGCGTCTGGATGTATTGCCGCATCAGGAAGATGCCGAACACATCCGCCGTACCTGGCAGGATGACCGCGAGAATGTTGTTAATCAGGTGCAGTTGCCGCGCGACGACGTAGAGCGGTACGAGCGTCACATGCGACGGGATCATCAGCGTGCTGAGAATCAGCCAGAAGAAGAAGTTGCGGCCCGGAAAGCGCTTCTTCGCAAATGCGTACCCCGCCATCGTGTCGAAGAGCAGATGGAAGGCGGTCACGCTCAAACTGATCAGCAGGCTGTTGAGCGCCCACCGCCAGTAATCCTTCGCCTGCGTGAAGAGGCGCGAGAAATTGGCGAGACTGGCGTGGATCGGGATGAGGTCCGGCGGCGTCTTGACCGTGTTTTCCGTGGGCGTGAACGCCGTGATGTACAGCCAGTACATCGGCCAGAGCGCCACAATCGCGACAACGATCAGCACGATCCAGACCAGAATTCCCGGTCGCTTGCCGCCCGACGATGACTCTTCACGCGCGACACTACGAGCCACGACTACCAACCCCTTTCACGACAATGAGAGACAAACCGAGGAAGAATCGCAGAGGCGCAGAAGGCGCAAAGAGGGAAGAGGGGAGGGAGAAACAGGATTTCTTTTTCTTTCTCTTCTCTGCACTCTCTGTGTCCTCTGCGTCTCTGCGGTTCCTCTCCGGTTTGTCATTCCTAATACTCCACGTTGCTGCGGAGGAAGCGGAATTGCAGGGCCGACACGGAGGCGATGATGAGAAAGAGAATGAATGCCTGCGCCGCCGCGACGCCGTAACGGAACTGCTGGAAACCGTTTTGGTAGATCTGCGTGACGATCACCTGCGTGCTGTTGCCGACGCCACTTGGCACCATGATGAAGATTTTCTCGAAGACCTCGAAACTGGCGATCGTGTAGAGCACCGTCAGGTATAGCGTCGTCGGCTTAATGAGCGGCAGCGTGATGTTCCACCAGCGGCGGATCGGGCCAGCGCCGTCCAGTTCGGCGGCCTCGTAGAGTTCCGTCGGGATGCCGCCCATCGCCGCGCTGAACAGTACCACCGCCGTCGCGGGCACGGTGAGAATGGTCGAAAGCGTGATGCTCTTCAGGGCAATTGCCGGGTCGGAAAGCCACTTGACCGGGCCGAGATGGACGAGACTGAGCAAGTAGTTCAGGAAACCCCACTGCGTGTTGTACATCCACCGCCAGATCATCGCGATGATCACCGCGCTCGTCACGGCAGGCAGATAAAAGGCGGCACGGAAAAACGTTTGCGCGTATTTGCCGAGCGGTTGGATCAGGCTGGCGAGAATCAGCCCGACGAAGATATTCGCCGACACCGTGAAGACGGTGTAGAAGAGCGTGTTCTTCAGCGCCTGCTTGAAGACGCCGCTCTGCGTTGTGAAGGCATCAACGTAATTCTGAAAGCCCACCCATGTCGAATGACCGCTCAGGCGGTAATTCTGGAGCGAGATGAGAAAGGCATACAAAACCGGCGCGAGTCGGAAGATCGCGAAGACGATCATGCTCGGCAAAATGAACGCGTACCCCCAGCCGTACCGCTTGATGAAGCGCCGGACGGGGGAGAGTACGGAGTACGGAGTACTGAGTACTGAGGGGGAGGATTGCTCGCGCTCCGTGCTTGCCATAGTCGCATCCACCGGGAACCGAGTGACAGTACTGAGTACGAAAGAGCAGGCGCCACCTCTCAATACTCAGTACTCAGTACTCAGTACTCGCTACTTTTTCTTGGCGAGGATGTCGTTGATCTCCTTGGCCGGGTTATTCATCGCCTGATCGGCGGTGATCTTACCAAAGACGGCGTTCTGGATGTTCGGGTGGATGATCGTGCGAATCTGCGGCCAGTCCGCAATGATCGGCGTGATGTAGCAGTTCGGCACGAACGGATCGAATTTGCTGATCGGGTCCGCGACCTTGACGGACTTACGCGCGCCGGGGGCGAGGTAGAAACCGTCCACGTCCTTGCCGACCTGCGCGCTCGTCAGATAGCGCCCCAGGTCCATCGCCGCTGTCAGCTTCGCCTTGTCTTTATTGGTGGCGACGGAGATCAGGCCGATACCGCCCGCGCTGCCCGGCTTGCCGGTCTTGCCCGTCGGCATCGCCACGACATCGAAGTTGATCTTCTTCTCGCGGTACTGCGCAGAGGAACCGCTCGGCTCGCTGTACATTGCCACCAGTTTCTTATCCTGAAACGAGGCCGTGATGTCGGCCACAGATTGCGTGCCGAAGTCGGGTGGCGTCACTTTGTGCTTCTGCGCCAGGTCCACCAGTTTTTGTAGGCCGCTGATCCCTTCCGGCGTATTGAAGGTATACTTCGTGGTATCCGAACTGAGGGGGAGCGAGCCGTCGTTGAGGATGAACGGCCAGGTGTTGACAAGGCCGGGGTCAATGCCGCCTGTGTAGCCGTAGACCTTCTCACCGTTCGCCCGCTGGAAGGTCAGTTTCTTCGCGATCTCGACGAACTCGTCATACGTCCACGCACCCTTCGGCGGATCAACGCCCTTCTCCTTGAAGATGTCCAGATTGAGGTACATCCCCACCGGAGGGACCCAGAGCGGCCACGCATACGCCTTGCCATTGATCTTCACGGAGTCGAAAACATTCGGGATCAGGTCGCCCTTGTCGTCCGCCGTCAGGAAGTCGTCAATCGGGGCGACGAGGCCGTCCTGCACGAGCAGCGGCAGGATATCGGACGGCAAGCGGAACATATCAACGCTGCCGCCGCCCTGAACCGCCTGCGTCAGCTTCGTGAAGCCTGCCTGATCGCCGGTGTAGCCGGTGATTTCCACCTTGATGTCCGGATTCGCCTTTGTGAAGTTGGCGACCGCCGCGTCCATCAGTTTGGCAGTCGTGTTGCCAGACGCATAGCCGAGCACCCAGTATTGCAAAGTCCCCTTGAAGCCGCTCTTGCTAACCGTCAGGTTGCCGCCGGCCGCGCTGGTCGTCGCGGCGGGGCTGGCAGCAGTCGTGCCGGTAGTAGCTGGCGCGGTCGTGCCGCTCGGCGCGGTGGCGCTCCCGGCGGGTCGCGTCGCGGCAGCCGAACCCGCTGCAGTTGTGGCGGCAGGGGCGGTCGTCGCGGCAGCGGCGGTGGTTGCGGCAGGGGCGGTCGTACCGCTCGCCGCAGCAGTGCCGGCGGGCTTCGGCGTATCGGTCGCATTGCTCCCGCCGCAGGCGGCGAGAACGGCGGCAACGCTCGCCGCAGCGGCCAGTTTCAGCATGTCCCGGCGGCGCAGCGGCTGCCCGCCCATTCCCTCACGCATCTCATCCGAGCGATTCATTGGTGCTCCTCACGCTTCACATCATGCACGATGAGTTCATTATCCGTTAACAGGCGGTAAAGATACAAATGGGGCGGGAACCTCACCCCCAACCTCTCTCACTGCCCAAAGAGCGCCCGCGATGGAGAGGGGTTGGGATGAGGTCATCCCGCCAGAAACGCTATGCATGCTTCAATAAATTGATCCGCGAGGATGACGGTATAGTGATTGGTGTCGGGAATTTCGGCCAGTTGACTCTGGGGGATGAGGTGTAGCATCCGCTCCGCCTCTGCGCGCGGCAGGAGCAGGCCGCGATCCGGCGCGAGCATACCGACCGTCGCGCGCACGATCAGCGTCGGCGCCTTCACGATCTCCGGGAGCGCGGCCATCGCGAGCGCCCTATTCGTCGCTACTTCCTCGACAATCGCCGCCCTCGGCACGCGGCACATCACCGTGCCGTCCGCATGGATTTCGGCATCATAGCGATAGTAATCTCGCCAGAACGCGGCGTGCGGCGTCATCCACGGCGCGTGCATCGCTTCGAGGTAGGCATCGAGCGACGGATAGGGCGTACCGAGGCGCGCCAGCGCTTTGCCAATCGCCTTGCCGGTATCCGGGGGGAGGTTGCCGCCCGCATCTACAAGTACGAGCTTGCCGAGACGCTGCGGATGGATCGCGGCAAAAAACAGGCCGATCATCGCGCCGAGCGAATGGCCGACGTAGTTCACCGCCGGAAGATTGAAGTGATCGGCAAGGGAAAGCAGATCATTGACGTGGTACGGGAGACCATACCCATGCGGCGGCTTTTCACTCATCCCACGCCCGCGCAAGTCGGGTGCAATCGCGTACCAACCGTGCGCCGCGAGGTGCGGCCCGAGTTCCGTCCATACCTGCGAGCTGGCGGTAATCCCATGCACAAGCATCACGACCCGCTCCGGCCCGGTGAACTCGCCCCACGTCGCGACGCGGAGCGTGATGCCGTTGACTGCGATGTCGTGCATGGTGGCGGTTGAAGCGCTCATCGTCAGGCTTCCTTTCTGTTTCGCGCTGCACGGAACCGCTGCGTCAGGACCGTCCCGGCGATGCCCTGCGGGAAGAAAAGGACGAGCAGCACGAAAAGAATGCCGAGAATAAAGAGCGGGTCGGCCAATGGGCGGCTGAGAACGCCGGGCAGCGCGCTCACCGTGCCGGAGGCCGCCCACGTCGTTAGGCGCACATTGAGATAATGGTAGAGCATCGCGCCCGCCACCGGCCCCCAAAGCGCGCCACTGCCGCCGATAATCACCATCAGCAGCAGGGCGACCGTGAAATCGGAGCGTACCGAGGCCGGCGTCGCGCCGCTCGACAGAAAGAGATAGAGCACGCCCCCCGCCGCCGCGATTACGGCGGAGATGACGAAGACGACCAGTTTGTACGTGTACGGGCGCAACCCGATCATCTCGACGCGCCGCTCGTTTTCGCGAATGCCCTCCCAGATGTGCCCCGTCGGCGAGTTAATCATCCGAAGCGCGAGCAGGTAGACGACGATCAGGCCACCGAGCGTCAACCAGTACACGTTGCCCGTGTGGATGACACCGACCATCCATGTCGGCAGGTTCTTCGTCGGCAGGCTCAACCCCTCCTCGCCGCCTGTCAGTCGGCCCGGATTCTTGCCAACGACGACTGCGCCCGCCTGCGCGAAAGCGAGTGTCACCATCGCGAAATAGACACCCTGCGTCCGCAGCGCGAGCGCGCCGATCGCCACGGCGAGCAGGAGCGTCACGACGAGCGTGAAGAGCAGCGCAGGGCCGAGCGACCACTGCCAGCGACGCAACGCGATCACCGGCAAATAGACGCCCGCGCCGAAAAAGAGCGCGTGGCCGAACGAGAGGATACCGGTATAGCCGAACAACAGATTGTACGAGAGCGCGGCGATGCCGAACGCGAAACCGACCGCAAGCAGTTGCAAATTCCCCGCTCGGTTGAGCGGGCCGTCGAAGAGCACGGGGATATGCACCGCCACCTTCGGCACGACGAGCAGCGCGATGAGGATGATGACCGGCACAAAGGGCCGCACCCGCCGTGTCATTGCGGTGCCCCCAGGAGGCCCCGCGGCCGGACGAGCAACACCACCGCAAGCAAAATGACGACGACAAAATCC
>JBBSFO010000347.1:0-5737 GCA_038238655.1 Thermomicrobiales bacterium
CTTTGCTGATCCGCGCTGCCGCACCAACGCGAAACATGCAGCAATCGTGCTGTCTGTACTCATCGGTATGCAGCGATAACCAAAAGGAACAGCACATGACACCAATCCAGACACGTCGGCAATTGCGCCGGTGGTACCTCGCTCTCCCACTCGTCCTCATCGGCATCCTCCTCCTGAGCGCCTGCGGCGGTAGCAAATCGAGCACTTCGTCCACCGGCGGCACGGCAGGCATGGATCACGGCTCCGGCACGACGACCGCAGGGCAGGCACCGTTCGACCAGCAGTTCATTGACATGATGGCACCGCACCACATGGGCGCCGTTGCGATGGCGCAAATCGCTCAGACTCGCGCCGAGCGCCCAGAACTGAAGACGCTCGCCAACAACATCATCACCTCGCAAAACAGCGAGATCGGCCAGATGAAGCAGTGGCGCACGGCGTGGTACGGCAGCGATCAGACTCCCGCAATGGACCACATGGCGACGCTGCCCGGCATGGACATGAACATGATGAACGGCATGACCATGTCGCACGATATCCAGAACCTGCAAACCGCGATGCCCTTCGACAAGGCGTTTTTGATGGCCATGATCCCGCACCACCAGAGCGCGATTGCCGGGGCAAAGCTGGAGCAGGAGAAGGGGATGCACCCCGAACTCAAGCAGTTGGCGGGCACGATCATTGCGGACCAGCAGAAGGAGATTGATCAGATGCAGGCATGGCTCAAGGCGTGGTACCCGTAGATCGCGTCGTGCAGTCGCCGTGATTCCTCGACAGGAATCCCGAGAAGGAGAACGGCGTATGTCTCTCGCGCCGCTTGTGACCCGGGAGGAGGGGACGGGACCGCCCGTCCTCTTCCTCCACGCCCTCGGTGCCTCCTCGCGCTATTTTGCCGGACGCCTGGGCACACTTCCTTTGCAGTATCAGTGCATCATGCCGGACCTCCTGGGATTCGGTCGTTCGCCCAAGCCCGAGATCGCCTATACCATTGATGACCATATTGCAGCGCTTGCGAGGACGCTTGATCGGCTTCGTCTCACCGGGCAACCGATTGTCCTGGTCGGCCATTCGCTTGGCGCGATCCTGGCGGTCGAATACGCCGCGCGCTTCGTCGGCCACGTTCGGGGGCTTGTCCTCCTGGCATTGCCTGTCTACCAGAGTAAGGCTGAGGCGCAGGCATACATCATCGAGCATGGGGACTGGATGGCCCGCATCACGGTCCTCAACGGCGGAGTCGCGCACGGCGTCCACACGTTCGCGGCGACCTTCCGGCCGTTGATCGCCCTCCTGGCGCGCCGGTTCGCGTCCGGTTTCCCGCCGGATATTGCCGGAGATGTCCTCACTCATACCTGGGCATCCTACTCGGGGACGCTTGCGCACTGTGTCCTTTCCCACGACATCATGCCGTCGCTCGTAACGCTGACACAAATGCGGATACTCGCCCTGCACGGCGATGCCGATCCTGCAGCTCCCCTCACCGCCGTCCAATCTCTCAGCTGCCAGATGCCCAACATTGTGCTGCAAACGCTGCCGGGGAAGCACCACCTCTTCCTGACGCAGCATCGTGCGTGCCTTGCGGCGATCGAGGACTTTCTCGCGACGTTGCCCGATACCACGCGGAGTACTTGACGGATACCCCCACCGGGTATCTACGCATACCCTATACCCGGCGGGGGTATCCCGCGACGGAGGCACATCAGATGACCGGACTCATCGGCGCTCTTGGCGACGCCCTCAAAACCGCACTCGATATGTTCTGGGAAGTCCTCTGGCCGCTCATTCTCGGTTTTGGGCTTTCGGGCGTCGTCCAGGCCGTCGTCTCGCACAAGGCGATGGCGCGCTTCCTCGGCGACGGTTCACCCCGCAGCCTCACCTTCGCCAGCCTCTTCGGCATCGCGTCTAGTTCCTGCTCCTACGCATCGGTCGCCCTCGCCCGCTCGCTCTTCCGCAAGGGCGCGAGTTTCACCGCCGCGATGGCCTTCGAACTCGCCTCGACCAACCTGGTCATCGAACTCGGCATCATCCTCGTCGTGCTGCTCGGTTGGCCGTTCGCGGCGGCGGAGTTCGCGGGCGGGATCATTATGGTCGTCCTCATTGGGCTAATTTTCCGCCTCACCCTCACGCCGAAACTGGTGGCGATGGCCAGACGGCAGGCGGAGCGCGGGCTGGCGGGCCGGATGGAGGGGCACGCCGCGATGGACATGAGCGTCGAGGGCGGTTCAGTGTGGTCCAAACTGTTCAGCGGCAAGGGATTCACCGCGACCAGTCATTTCTTCGTGATGGATTGGGCATCGGTGTGGACGGATATCGTCATCGGCTTCCTGATCGCCGGGGCGCTCGCCGCGTGGGTGCCCGATACCTTCTGGCGCGATTTCTTCCTGACGAATCACCCGACGTGGGCGAAGATCGAGGGGCCACTCGTCGGGCCGCTCGTGGCGATGGTCAGTTTCGTTTGCTCGGTCGGTAACGTACCGCTGGCGGCGGTGCTGTGGCGGGGTGGCATCAGTTTCGGCGGCGTGGTCAGTTTCATCTTCGCCGACCTGATCGTCCTGCCGGTGCTGGACATCTATCGCAAATACTACGGCTGGAAGGTGATGGGATACATCCTCGGTACCTTCTACGTGACGATGGCGGCGGCGGGCTACATCGTCGAGATTGTCTTCGGGGCACTCGGTATTATCCCGACGAACCGAGACGTGTCGAAAATCACTGAGGGCATTCAGTGGAACTACACCAGCTGGCTCAATGTCGCTTTTCTCGTCATCGCGCTCGTGCTCGTTATCCGTTTCCTGCGTACGGGTGGCCCGGCGATGCTGCGGATGATGAGCACACCGATGGACGACATGGATCATGACCATGGCGCGATGGCCCATGACCACACCGGTCATGCCATGCCCGAACATTGAGCGGTTCTCAGCCGCGCTCGGTGGCGGCCATCGGTACTTCGAGGAGGTGGGGCTTGCCGGATTGCCACGCGGCGCGCACCGCGTCGCCGACATCGCCCGCCCGTTCGACGAGCGTTGCGGCGACGCCCATCGAGCGGGCGAGGGCGCAGTAATCAACCGGCGGATCGGCGATATCCATACCGATGAAGCGGCCCATCGTCGCGTTATACCCCTCCATACCGCGCATGTAGTTCTTGAGGATGTTGTACTCGCGGTTGTTGACGACCGCGAAGACGACCGGTAGTTGCTCGTGTGCGGCGGACCAGAGCGCCTGCGGGGAGTACATCGCCGCGCCATCCCCGACGATGCAGAGCACCGGCTCGCGCCCGAAACCGAGCGAGACGCCGAGCGCGGCGGGCATCCCCCAGCCGAGGCCGCCGCCCCGCACGAAGTAGTAGCGATCCGGCCGCGTCACCTGGTGGAAGGCCCGCACATGCGTGTTCGTCGCCGGGCCTTCGTCCACGACGATGGATTCGGGCGGTAGCGCGCGGAGCAGGGCATGGGCGGCGACAATTGGTGGCATCGGTACCTTGTCGTAGCGACCGAGCGCCGCCGTCTCATACGCATGGCGCGTCTTTTCCTGCACAACGCGCCGCTTCGCCATCGTCTCCGCCGCGATGTTCGCGGTCACTTTGCGTTGGAGGATGGGCAACAATGCTTCCATCGTGGCGCGCGGATCGCCGACGATGCCGAGGCGCACCGCGTACGTGCGACCGAGGTCGTGCGCATCGGGAGCGAGGTGGAGCAGTTCGACTGTTTCCGGCAATGGTGAACCGGGTGCATACGGATAGGTCATGAAGGCGCGTCCGCCGATCAGGAAGACGCGGTCATAGTCCGCGAGCGCCTTGCGGAGCGCGCCCGCGTGCGGCGGCAGCGTGCCTGACCAGAGCGGGTGCAGCGGCGGAAAGGCGAATGAGCCGAGCAGCGGCGAGCCGAGTACCGTCGCGCCGAGCGTTTCCGCCACCGCGACCAGTGCATCCGTGCCGCCGGAGGCCCGCACCTCGTCGCCGACGACGATGGCCAGCCGCTCGACGGGCGTGGCGGCGAGCAGGTCGGCCAGTTCCTCCAGCCCGCCGCCAACCGCGCGCCGTTCGATGCGCGAGGGTGGCGGGATCGGCGCGGGACCGATCTCATCCATCACGTTCATCGGCAGCGACACAAACACTGGCCCTGCGGGGGCCGAGGCAGCGTCGTGGAAGGCGCGGCGCAGTACGGTGCCGAGTTCGCCGAGTGTCCGCACCTCATGCGTCCACTTGGCAACCGCCGCCGCGATACCGGTCAAATCACCCGTCAGGAGTGGATCGGTGATGATGTGCCGGTAATCCTGCTGCCCCGCCGTCACGACGAGCGGAGTGTTCGCGCTCTTCGCGTTGGTCAGGTTGCCGATGGCATTGCCAAGCCCCGCCGACGTATGCAGATTGAGGAAGGCGGGCCGCCCCGTCGCCTGCGCGTACCCGTCCGTCATGCCGACAACCGTAGATTCTTGCAGCCCGAGGACGTAATGAATGTCCGAAACGGCAGCCAGCGCGTCAATCATCGGCAGTTCGGTCGTACCAGGATTGCCGAAGATATTCGTCACGCCCTCGCTACGCAAGACCTCAATCAGGACCTCACTCCCCTTCCGCCGGTCATCCATCGCTGCCTCCCCTGTCGCGTGCTTCTTGTAGATTGAGCGTTAGTGTACACGAGAAGTCGGCAGCCAGCAGTTGACACGAACGTTTTTCCAGGGCGCACGCCTTCTGGCGAACCAACCCCTTCCCCCATGACGAAAATCGGGATTTCCCGTATACTGACCGTCACAAACGGGACGCAATGACGCTCAATGAATAACGAGACGATGTGTGTGGGAAGTGGGGGAAGCGATGCGACTGATCGGTGGATGGGTCCGTGTGTTCGGCGTCCTGCTCGCGCTCGCATTGACAGCACCCGTCGGGGCGGATTTCGGGCCGCTCGCGCCGTCACCGACGCCGCAGAGCCACGTCATTGACCATTTCCCCCTCGCCGGACAGTGGTGGAATCTCTCATGCGAGTACGCCGCCACATCGGCGGCGACTGCATATTTCGACAAACAAATCAGCCAAACCGCGTTTGCTACGATGATCGGATTTGACGCCAATCCGAACAAAGGCTTTCGGGGCAACTTGAGCGGGGCGTGGGGCGGCACTTGGGATTATGGTGTCTACGCACTGCCCATCCTGTCTGTCCTGACGCAGCACGGGTTCGCGCACTCATACACGTTCCACGCCGATGCGAATCTCTTGCGTGATGCGGTCAACAACGACCGCCCGGTCGTCGTTTGGATCAACGGCACCTATGGCAATGCGCCGCGCTACAACGATGAGAGCGACGGCGAGTCGTTTGTCCTCGTCCCCTACGAGCACGCCGTCACCATTTATGGATACAGCGAGCGAGGCGTCTCGGTCATGGACCCGGCCTATCCGGCATACTACGATGTCTCGTGGAATGTCTTCATGAACGCGTGGCTCCAACTCGACGGGATGGCCCTCGCCGTCGCTGTCTGAAATCCGGACACCTGCATTTTTTTCGGTGGTAGCAGGCTGGAAAGCCTGCTACCACCGCTATTCCCGCACGATACCCGAGTTATGTATGAATGAGCATCAGCATCTCTCGCTTGACGCGGGGAAATCCCAATGCTATAACCACGGCTATGAGATTGACGACTAAGTTGCGTTATATAGTCATCTTAGTCAGATGCCCATCGCCTTCCCAGCCTCAGCACATGTTTGGCACGTTCATGTTACTGCAGCCGTTTGTTCGTCAGGAGGATTTCA
>JBBSFO010000348.1:0-5729 GCA_038238655.1 Thermomicrobiales bacterium
CTTGTTGAGGTGCGCATAGTCCAATGCCTGGACCGTGCCCGTACTTCCGCTCGGTAGGAACGTCAGGACACCGACAATCACGAACGGTAACAGAAGACGCCACACGCGATTGTTCATGCAATTACCTCTTCTCTCATGATACGCGATCAACACGCCAACCCATGCGGTTTGTATCCCCTCCTTTCTTCCTACCAAAGCGGAATCGCCGTGCGTGACGCGGAATACATGATGTGCACGCGACCAAGCGACAGTTTCCCCTACGATATACGTTCGCGTTGAATCGAATCTTCTCTCTCTGTATTATTCCGATGTTGACGGTAAAACGGATGAGTCGCTGCGTGGTTGCACGACGTCCCTCCCCGGTTATCATGCTTGCTATGGCCTGCAAGGATGAAGGCCGGCGATGCAACCAACCGATTCGCTGCGGTTGCCGTATCCGCCAGATTATCGGTAGCGGAGGGATTGCCCATGATTGTTGTGGATAGCCACTGCCATGTTTCGCGCTCGTGGTACGAGCCGGTGGAGACGTTGCTGTTCCAGATGGAACGGTACAACGTCGCCCATGCCGTGCTGGTGCAGATGCAGGGGCAGACAAACAACGACTATCAGTTCGACTGCGTCCGGCGCTATCCCGGTCGGTTCGCACCCGTTGTCGTCGTGGACACCGAGCAGCCGGACGCGCCCGAAACGTTGCGACGCCTCGCGGAACAGGGTGCGAGCGGCGTGCGCCTCCGGGCAACGACACGCTCGCCAGGTGACGATCCGCTGGCGATCTGGCGCGCGGCAGGACGACTCGGGTTATCGGTCAGTTGCTTCGGGTCGAGCACGGAGTTCGCATCGGACGACTTCGCGGAGTTGGTACAATCGCTCTCCGAGGTGAACATCGTCATCGAGCATCTTGGCTCCCACAGCCATCCGGACGCAGACGCGGCGGAGCGCGTGCAACGGGAACAGGCATTCGCCCTCGCCCGCTTCCCCAATGCGTTCATCAAAATCACCGGCCTGGGCGAATTCTGTCAGCGCGCGATACCCGTCACCGAACCCTTCCCCTTCGTGCAACCGATCCCGCCGTATCTCCGGCAGGCGTACGACGCCTTCGGCCCGCGTCGCATGCTGTGGGGCAGCGACTATCCGCCAGTGGACGCGCGCGAGGGCTACGGCAACGCGCTGCACGGGACGATGGATCAATTCGCCGACGCAAGCGAAGAAGACCGCGCGCTGATTTTCGGCGGCACGGCCCGCGCGCTCTTCCCGCCGCGTGGTTGATCGCGGGTTACCGACATGCAATCGGGCCGAACCGCGAAAAAAGTGTGCGATCATGGAGCGCCACATCGCACACATTGCCACCATCTTGACGCCGACGTTATGGGAGTATATACTCCCATTATGGATTGATTGCTCCCATGTAATGGAGAGGCGTTTGGATGTCCCGGGTTGATGTTCGTGCAGTGCGTCGCGAGCAAATATTAGATGCGATGGAGCCGCTCGTCGCGCGGCAGGGGTGGGAACACACGACGTTCGCGGAGATTTGCCGCGCCGCCGGAATATCCAACCGCGTCCTGACGTACCACTTTAAGGACAAAGACGATCTGCTCTTTGCCGTACTTGAGCGGATGGTGCGCCGCGTGCGCGAGAACTTTGGACCACTCTTGCCAAAGGGAACGCCTGTTGCGGAGCGGTTGGCGTTCATGCTGGGCAACGCCGCCATTTCGCACGAGAAACAGCAACTTTCGCTCTTGTTCCTCCATCTGATGGCGCAAGCGGCGACGCGCCCGGAGATCGCCGCGCGGTTGCACGACTTCTTCCGCGATCAGCGCACCCATCTCGCCGACGATCTCGCGCGGGACGCGGCAGCGGGTCGTATCCGCGACGACGACCCGGAAAGCGCCGCCGCCCTGATCCAGAGCCTGATACTCGGTGTGATGCTCAACCGCGCGGTATTCGGGATCACGATTTCGCCGGAGCGCACCCTTGCCATGATGCTGGCATTTTTGCATACCGACCCGTCTCGCACGAGCACCCAGGAGGAATGTCCATTTGCCCCAGAGCGCAGATTGATGTCGTTTCCCAAGCAAGAGATTGGTGGCAGGCTTTAGGCTGCCGAATCTCGCAGCAGGCTAAAGCCCGCCGCCACCGGAAAGAGATCATCACAACAAAAACGTTTCACAACCCGTGCCGCCCGATCACATGAAAGGACCCGGACCGTTGAAGATTCAGTACAAATATGCCGTTTCCCTGACCGCCGCGCTCGCGCTCTTCATGGTCGTGCTCGACTCGACGATCGTCAATGTCGCGCTCGTCTCGATGGAGCGGGACTTCAAGACGACCATCAATGGCGTCCAGTGGCTCGTCACCGGATACATCCTCGCCCAGGCGGCGGTCATCCCGGTGGCGGGCTACTTCGGCAACCGGTTCGGGATCAAACGGGTCTTCATGATCGCCCTCGCCATCTTCACCGTCGGCAGCCTCTTGTGCGGTTTGTCGAAGGACTTCGCCACCGGCTCGGCGGGGCTGAATCTGCTGATCATCTTCCGGGTCATCCAGGGGATCGGCGGCGGCATGCTCTTCCCGCTCGGCGCATCAATCTCGTTCGGCGCATTCCCACCGGAGGAGCGGGCGGCGAGTTCCGCCGTGATCGCCATCCCGGTGCTGTTCGCCCCGGCGCTCGGCCCGACCGTCGGCGGCCTGATCGTGGATAGTAGTCTCAAGTGGCCCGGTATCTTCTTCATCAATGTTCCGGTCGGCATCATTGCGATCTTCCTGGTCGCGCGGATCCTCCGTCCGGACGAGAAGGCGGCTCCCGGCGCAGTGCCCGCCCGCTTCGATTACAGCGGGCTGTTCCTCTCGATCATCGGTGTCGTGCTCGTGGTCTACGCCTTCGTCCTCGTCAGCCAGACCCGCAGCGGCTCGATCACCGCCGCGAACCCGAGCGGCGTCATCAACGGCTGGGGCTACTGGCTCGTCTGGGTGCTGCTCGGGGCAGGTATTGCCCTGCTCACGGCCTTCGCGTTGCTCGAATTGTACGTCGTCAAAGACCCGGTGCTCGACCTCCGCCTCTTCCTCACGCGGGATTTCGGCGTCGCGTCGGTCGTGACGTGGGTGGTGCGCGGCATCGTCTTCGGCAGCTTCCTGCTCATCCCGATCTTTTTGCAGCAGTTCCAGGGCAACAGCGCGGTGCGCACCGGCCTGATCCTGATGGGGCAGGGTATCGGCGCGATCGTCGGCATCCAGGGAGCCAGCCGCCTGTACGACAAGATCGGCCCGCGCTACGTCGCGGTCGCCGGTATGGCGATCTTGACGATCGCGACGATCGTGCTGATTCGGATCAAGCCGGATAGCGGCGCGTGGTTCTTCGTGCCGATCCTCTTTTTGCGCGGCATCGGCTTCGGCTTCTCGAACCTGCCCCTGCAGACCGTCGCCCTCGGCGCGATCACGGGCCGCGCACTCCCAAAGGCGAACTCGCTCTACAACGCCTCCGCGCAGATCTTCTCCTCGATCGGCACCGCCGTCGTGACGACGATCCTCGTGCAGCGCGTGACGCTCCATGCGTCGGACATCGTGCAGGCCACCACCGCATCCGGCGCCCGCCCGCCCGCGAATCTGCCGCTCCTCGCCGGGACGGACGCGGTGAGCGACGTCTTCAAAATGCTCGCGTTCGGGACGGCCCTCGCCGTCGCGATCAGCTTCCTGCTGCCGCGATACAGTCTGCGGCGGCAGATGACCGCCCAGCGCGCGTCCGCACTGCTGTCCGAAGAGCAGGCCGCAGACGCACCGGCCCCCGCCCTCGCGATGGCGACCGCACAGCCTTCTGGAAACGGCAGTTATGCGCCGCCACTGTCCCGCGCCGCTGACCCGCCGCTCCGGCCCGAAAGCGCGATGCCGATGGTCGCCGCGCCGCGCCTCGGCCCACCGCCCGGCATGCCACCCGGTGGGATGCCGGAGCCATACCGGATGCCCGATCCCACCCCGGCAGTGACGACGGCGACGGCATATATCCCGAACGGTCACACGTCCAACGATGAAGAACGCATCGCCGCATTGGAGTCCTTGGTCGCGTCGCTCGCCGACGCCGCGCGCACCGAGCCGCCCACTCCGGCCTCATCGGTTGATGAAGGACGGATCACCGCACTCGAACAGGCCGTCAGCGATCTCGACCAACTTGTTCGCAGTCTGCCGCCATCGAACTGGCATCGCGCGCAATACGACCGCACCGGCGCAATCGAGCAGCGCATCGCCGCGTTGGAGCGCGCCGTCCAGCACATCACGTGGTCCGTCGCTCCCCCACCCCCGGACGGCCACCGCGCCGCGACCTACGATGGCGCGCGACGGGACTGAGAGTTTAGCAACAGAGATACAGTGCGGATACGGATGGGGCATCGCGTGTTGCGATGCCCTATTTTCGTCTCCCGACCAATCAAAGCGAATGTCTCACCGTGGTCGCGCTGAATGAGACCACCCTTGTGACTTCCTTCATCTTTTTTGCATTCCTCTGTGTTCTCTGTGCCTCTGTGGCTATAAATCCCCGCCCCCTCACTTCGCCCTGCGGCCACGGCGGGCGCGGAGCATGCCGGCGCAGATGCCCGCGCCATAGACGAGGCGGAAAAGGGGAAGGGCACGTTCGCCGGGACAGGCGAGGGCGCGCCAGTTCTTACCGCGCGGGTTGAGGGGGCAATAGCGCCAGAATTCGTACGGCGTCTGCGACACGGCGTCGCTCGCGCCGATCCAGCGGGCCTGGCCGTAGATTTCGCGCAGCTGCGCCGGATTGGTGTGATAGCAGACCGCGCCGGGGGCGGCAACAGCCAGCGTGCCGAGTCGTTCGGCCAGTGACAGATCATCGTCGTAGCCACCGGCGATGAATCCGCCCGCTGCGAGAAAGGCGTCGCGACGGACAGCACGGAAGACGGCCTGTTGCGCGGGGTAGTTGTCCGGCAGTTTGCGGGTAATCGTCAGGCGCTGGTTGCGGTTCCACAAACGCGCCCACCGCTCTTGCGGGTTGGCGACGTACTCCGTCGCGTGGAAGGCGCCGATGGCCTCGCCGCGCGCGATCGGCGCGACGAGACAGGCGAGGAAGTCGCGGGCGAAGTGCATGTCCGCGTCCACGAAGCAGAGCACGTCGCCCGTCGCGGCGGCGGCGCCCCGGTTCCGTGCCGCGCCACTCCCCGCGTGCGATTGTCCGAGGAGCGTCACACCACCGAAGCCGCGCACAATCTCCCGCGTGCCGTCCGTCGAGTCGTCGTCCACGACGATAATCTCATGGGGGCGGTGCGTCTGATCCACGAGCGAGCAGAGCGCGCGGGCAATCACGCGCGCCTCATTGTAGGCAGGGATGACGACCGAGACAGTCGGCAGTCGTAACGATTCCATGCGACGCAGTATACTCGCTACACGAAAGGGGCACGATAATGGTTGAGATACATGTTCAGGAAGACGCGGACAAATCAGCGGTGCGCCCGTTTCTTGATGCGCAGTGGCAGGCGCTCGATCCTGAACCGTGGACAGGCGCGCACTGCGTGATCAGCGCGGAGCGCGACGCCACGCTGATCGGCGTGGCGACATGCAGCATGGATGCGGGCGTCGCACATCTCAGTGAACTGATGGTCGTGCCAGAGGAACGGAACAGCGGCCTCGGCGCGCGGCTCCTCGCGGCGTTCGAGGAATGGGCTGCCCAACACGGCGCGCATAAACTGACACTACACACGCGGCATCACGGCCCCGCCCAGCGTTTCTAC
>JBBSFO010000349.1:0-5726 GCA_038238655.1 Thermomicrobiales bacterium
CGTCCAGACCGAAGCGGAGAACGAGCACCTGCCGCTCGCGCTCGGACAGGTTGCCAAGCACTTTGTCCACTTGCTCGCGCAGCAAACCGGTCGTCGCGCCGTCTTCGGGGGCAATGGCGAGGGTGTCCGGGACGAAGTCGCCGAGGTGGCTGTCTTCCTCCTCACCGATCGGCATTTCGAGCGAAACGGGCTCCTGCGAAATCTTGATAATCTCGCGCACCCGCTCTGCCGGGATGCCCATCGCTTCCGCGATCTCCTCGGAGGTTGGCTCTTTGCCGTTCTCCTGCAACAACTGGCGCGAGGTACGGATCAGGCGGTTGATTGTCTCCACCATATGGACAGGGATGCGGATCGTGCGTGCCTGGTCGGCGATGGCACGGGTGATCGCCTGGCGAATCCACCACGTTGCGTAGGTGCTGAACTTGAACCCCTTGAGATACTGGAACTTCTCCACGGCGCGGATCAGCCCCATGTTCCCTTCCTGCACTAAATCAAGCAGGGTCATGCCGCGCCCGACGTACTTCTTCGCGACGCTGACGACGAGCCGCAGGTTCGCTTCCACAAGCCGCCGCCGCGCCTCGTCACCGTCGGTTTTGATGCCCGCCCAGTGGCCGGCGAGCGCGTCGTGCCGGGCGTCCCAATGGACGCCCGCCTGATCGAGGCGCATATCCAGCGGGATAATCTCGAAGTGCATCAGGATCGGCTTGGCGGTACGCTGCCACCGCTTGGCACGCCGGGCGGGCGACTGTTCCATCAGCGTGTCGCACGCGTGTTTGAACTCGTCGGTTTCCGGCCAGGGGCGATTCAATTCAATCGAGTGGCGCAGTGTGTCCGGGAACATCGCGACGGGCAACAGGCAATATTCCAGGAGGCGCGATCGGAGCGCTTCTTCCGCCTCCCCGACTGCCCAGCCGTGCGCCTGCGCGCAGGCGGCAAGCGATCCTTCGGGCAGCGAGTTGAGCGGTACCACGCCATCGAAGGTCTCGTTGCGCTGCATTGGCAGCGGCCGCTGGCGAATCTCCTCATAAATGGTCGTCACGTAGTGCCAGTTCGCGACGAGGCTCTGATACAGATAGCACGCGAGGTCGCTCGCCGTCGGATCGCACCCTGCGCACCCCTCACGCAGCCGCTGCTCCTGTCGTACCAGATAGACGCCCATCTCCATCCGCCGTGCGAGGTCCTGCTCCTCTTCGCCTGAAAGGAGCGGCACGCGGCCGATCTCGCGCAAATACATCCGCACAGGGTCGTCAATACTGAAGCCAGGCAAATCCGCGTCGGAAATCTCGATAGGCGCGGGTTTGCCACTCTGCGGGTCGGGCGCGGCGGCGCTGTCGTAGACGCGGACACCCTGCTCGCCGAGGTAGGAGATCAGTTGATCGGTCGCCTCGATGCTCTGCTCCGGCGTCGGCAGGGCGGCGAGGATGTCGTCGTAGGTCGCGTAGCCCTGCTCCCGTGCCCGCGCGACCATCTCCGCCATGTCGCGGTCAATAACGAGGTCGGCGGGCAGTTCGTCGAGACCGCCACTCTGGACCTGCCCGTCGGGCGTGTCCTCATCGGGAAGCACGTCGAGTATTTCGGGCGCGTCCTCGGGTTCGATCACGATAGCATCGTCATCGTCCACGGCCGTGGACAGCGGCGTGTGCATATCGGAGCGTCGTGCGTTTCGGTGTGAATTGTCCATCACGTATGGGAGTCTCCCAGACAGTTGTGTCTACCACGGAGGAGCGGGCAACAGCGGGAGCCGTGCGCCCCTTTGTTCTGTAAGACGTAGGACGCGCCGTGTGGTTCTTCGCCCTCGTCGTTCCCGGTGCAATCTTCTACTACACCGCCGGGGGGAATGCAAGCAAAAGACGGGTTTATTGTCGCGTGTCCGTACAACCTGTTGCGCGTGAGTGTTCCGGGTTCGGGTCTGCGGTTCGGGCTTTGAGGAAGAAGGAGGGAGACGACGAATCTCTGCTCCTGTGCGTTTCGTATGGCATGGGTAATGCAACGGTAAGGAACCGATGATACCCTTTTCGAGGTTCGAGGAATTGGCCCGCGTCTCGAACCTCGAACCGCGAAATAAGGAGTTTCCGATGATCTTCAAGGCGCTCACATCCGCACGGACGAACCGCGCCGCCTATGGCGACCGCTTGCCGCCCGGCCAAACGCTGACCGATAAATGGCCCGTTCTCCATTACGGCAGCATCCCGCGCTACGATCCCTTCCGCTGGGACTTTTCCGTCACCGGGTTGGTGGAAGAACCCGTGACGTGGAAGTACGACGCGTTCCGCGCCCTGCCGCACGCCGAGATCACGGCGGACATGCACTGCGTCACCCGCTGGAGTACCTTCGATAACCACTGGGAGGGCGTCAGCACGAAGGAAGTGCTCGCGCATGTCACGGTCAAGCCGGAGGCGAAGTTCGTCCTGCTCAAATGCGACGGCGGCTATACGACGAATATGCCCCTCTCGGTCTTCGCGGACGACGACTGTCTCTTCGCATGGCGCAACAACGGGCAGGACATCTCGCCCGCCCACGGCTGGCCCTTGCGCCTCGTCGTCCCGAAGAAGTACGCGTGGAAGAGCGCGAAATGGGTGCGCGGCATCGAGTTCCTCCCCGAAGACCGCCTCGGCTTCTGGGAGAAGTACGGCTACCACAACGACGCCGACCCCTTCAAGGAAGAACGATTCGCCTAAGAAAAGCACAAAGTAGATAAATCGCTAGGACCTATATGGTGGCGGTAGACATCCAGCCTGCCGCCTTTAGCGATCTTGGCGTCCGTCATCGAGTTCTGGATGTGCCTGCTGTGCTGCACCGGATACATCCCTTTGCTGCACAACGGAGTATACTAATGGTACGGGAGCAATGGCGCTCCCGGATGCAGCGCAGCAGGAGCGATGGACGATGCGACGGTTGAGCGGTAGCGGTTCCCTTGTCGGCGTGCTGGCGATCACACTGCTTCTCATGGCGTGCGGCGGCAGTAAATCTGCTGATGTCCCCACGAAACTCACGGTTGGCTATATCCCGGTGATGATTGATGCCCCGCTCTACGTCGGCATCGAGAAGGGGTATTTCAAGGCGGAAAACCTCGACATTAACCTCGCGCCGCTGGCGGGTGGCACGGACATCATCACGCAAACGGCGACGGGCAACTTCGATGTCGGGCTGGGCGGGTTGGGTGTCGCCACCTTCAACGCGCTGTCGAAGAATATTGGTATCACCGTCGTCGCACCCCTGCATAGTGAAGCGCCGCCGGTGACGACGCCGCTCGTTGTCTCCAAAAAGGCGTACGACAGCGGCCAGATTAAGAGTGTCGCGGACTTGAAGGGCAAGAAAGTCGCGATCAACGCCGCCGGTTCCGCGACCGAATACTGGCTGGCGCGCGCCCTCGAAAAGGGCGGGCTGAAACTGAGCGATGTGCAAGTCGAGAATATCGCCTTCTCGGATGTCCCTGCCGCGCTGGAAAACGGCGCGATTGCCGCCTCGATGCTCGGCGAGCCGGTCGTCACGCAGGCGAAGGACAAGGGGCAGGTCGTCGTACTTTCCGACGATTTCATCAGCGGCTTCTTCCCAACGATTGTCCTCTACAACACGAAGTTCGCGCAGCAGAAGCGCGGCCCGGCACAGGGCTTCATGAACGCCTACATCAAGGCGTGCCGCGACCTGCAAGGCAACGCCTTCAAGACCGACGCCATTGCCACCATCGTCGAGAAGTACACGAAAGTCCCCGCCGATGTCGCCAAGCGCTCCAACGCGCCGACCTTCGACCCGAACGGCCAGTTCAAGATTGACGATCTCCAGACGATGCAGCAATTTTATTTCGAGCGCGGTGGCCTGACCTACAAAGACCCACTCGACATGCGCAAGCAGATTGATACCTCCTTCGCCGACGCCGCCGTGAAGAAATTGGGCACATACAAGCAATGAGCGGGCAGCAGGTAGGGAACCTCTCCCCCATGCCACCCAAAGGGTACCCGGCCCCTAAAAGGGAGGGGGCAGGGGATAGGTCGGTCCTCGTCACGAATGTGACACAACAGTTCGGCAGTGTGCCCGCGCTGGCGGAGGTCAATTTGGCGGTGCGGGTGGGGGAGTTCGTCTGCCTCATTGGACCGAGTGGGTGCGGCAAGACATCGCTGTTGCGCATCCTCGCAGGGCTGGCGCGGCCAACGAGTGGGACGGCGCACCTCACCGGGCGGGTGGCGACGATCTTTCAAGGGCAGTCGCTTTTTCCGTGGCGGACAGCGGTGGACAACGTCGCGTACGGGCTGGAACTGGCGGGGATGCCGACCGCGCGGCGGCGCGAGATCGCCATCGAGCAGTTGCGCCGCGTCGGGCTGGAGCGGTTCGCCCGTGCCTATCCGCACACGCTCTCCGGCGGGATGCAGCAGCGCGTCAATATCGCCCGCGCCCTCGCCGTGAACCCCGATGTGCTGCTGATGGACGAGCCGTTCGGCAGCCTGGACGAGCAGACGCGTATCCAGATGCAGGAGCAACTGGTGGCGTTGTGGCAGGGGAGCGGCAAGACCGTCCTCTTTGTCACGCATAGCGTGGATGAAGCGGTGGCGATGGGCGACCGCGTCTGCGTGATGAGCGCGCGACCGGGCCGAATCATCCTCGATTTGCCGGTTGATCTCCCGCGCCCCCGCACCCGCTACGCCGATCGCGAGGGCCTCGCCTTCCGCGCCACTGCGACGCAGATATGGGAAGTGCTCGAACAAGGACTGAGGATTGAGGACTGAGATGAAAGAGCACACCATGATCGCGGCAGAGTCGGTGGAGCGTGAGACGCGAGGGTTTCGACTCAGTCCTCATCCCGCCCAGAGGGCACCCGGAGTCCTCAGTCCTCGTAATGAGCGGCTGCTTGCCCTGTTTTCGCCGCTGGCGTTGCTCGTGCTGTGGGAACTGGCAGCGCGTTCCGGGTTGCTCAATGCGATCTTTTTCCCACCGCCGACCGCGATTTTCGGTGCGCTAAAGCGGATCACGCTGTCCGGCGAACTGCCGCTCGATGTGCTGGCGACGACGCGCCGCGTCGCGATCGGCTTCACACTTGGTTTCATCCCAGCTGCCGCCGTTGGCCTGCTGATGGGGTTGTCCGGGACGCTGCGGGCCGTGCTGCTGCCGATCACGTCGCTGATCTACGCGATCCCGAAGATCGCCATCCTGCCGCTCTTCCTCGTCATCTTCGGCTTGGGCGAGCAGAGCAAGGTGGCGATGATCGTCGCGAGCAGCTTCTTCTTCGTCCTCCTCAATGCGATGGCAGGCGTGCTGGCGATTGACCGATTGCACCTTGATGTCGCGCATGCCTTCGGCGCGAGCCGCTGGCAGGTGATCCGCACCGTCGCATTGCCCGGCGCGCTCCCCCTCGTCCTGACCGGGGCACGACTCGCGCTCGGCTTTTCGCTGATCGTCGCGGTGGGCAGCGAGTTCGTCATCCCCGGTGGGCACGGCATCGGCACGCGCATCTGGCTCTCGTGGCAAATCCTCGACATCGAGCAGATGTACGCCGGCCTGATCGCCGCCGCCCTGCTCGGCGTCCTTCTCAACTTCCTAATGGACGAAGTCGAGCGGCGGCTATTGCCCTATCGGCGGACAGCGTAGGAAAATCTGCACATGGATCGTGTCACACAATATGACTCTGACCAATACTGTGCTTTGTGTGACAATGTTCGATATGGCAGGGTACGTTCGCATGCGGGAGTCGCCGATGCAACAGAGTGGGATCGAGCAGGCACCGGCAATAGAAC
>JBBSFO010000350.1:0-5724 GCA_038238655.1 Thermomicrobiales bacterium
AGACCGCCGTCCGCCGCTCCTCCCGCTCGGGCATTCCCCGCTCAAGGAAAAAGGTTGCCTGATGCGCTCCGCCGTGAACCTCCACCGCCACTTTCCGCTCCGGCCAGGCGAAATCGGCGTAGAGCCCCGGCGCCACCTTGTGTTCCCGCTGGTAGTCTCGCCCTTCCTGCACCCCCAGTTCGGCGAGCAGTCCCCGCATCTCCCGCTCCGGGCGCGTCGGCTGCTCGCGGCGGTGATCGGCCAGGAGGTCGCTGGCGAAATCCCGCCCATACCGTTGTGCCGTCGCCTGATAGCCGTGGCGACCCGCCTCCCGCAGGCTCTCTGTCGAGCGGTGACTCTGCGCGTATCGCTGATGGTCGGGGTCCTTGAACCGGTCCACGCCCATCTCCCGCCATGCCGCCTGCTGCGCCTCTGTCGCCCGCAGGGGCTGCCGTGATGGGCCTAGAGCACGCGCGTCCCGTTCATCTCCCCAGTCTCCCGGCATCACGTACCCTCCATAGACGAAGTTTCTGGTCCTCCGGCAGCCGTTGTGACCGCCGGCAGCATCCCTCGCTCGCGCGCGAGCCGGACGAGATCGCCCTCCATCCCGCCGAGTTTCGCGCGGATCGCTCCCTGCCGTTTGCGCACTGTCGAGGCGGCAACCACGAGGCGTGTGGCAAGGGCGGCACTGCTCGCCCCCGGTGCGGCCGCCATCGCCGCGAGCAGGGCGATCTCGGCCTCAGTGAGTTCCTCCCGCCGCACAGGCGCATGCACGGGCATCGTCTTCGCACGGTACGGTGCGCCCCGATCGCGCGAATTGGCATCGACCGGCGGCATCGTGTCGCGTTGGTACGCGGGCGGTAGTGGGTGTACCGTCTGCGGCGGTGCATTGTCGGCACCCCCCGGTGCAACCACTCCCGTCGGCGGCATCGCATGTCCTTCCCCGTCCTCCGGCGGCGCTGGCTCGACCATCGGGACTGGCAACGCCACGGCACGGTGCAGGGCAATCAGGGGATCGGTCCGATTGGAATCGGGGAGCAACCGGCCGAGGGTAGGGTCATCGTAGTATCGCCGCTGCCGCGCCCGGATCGGATGCTGGTGTCCCGCGACGATGAACACCTCGTCGCGCATCGTCCGTAGTTCGTCCGGGGTGATCAGCGCTCGTTGGCTCTCCCCTATCCCCCGGTTCCCCCGATCTGCCCATGGCATCAGGAGGGGGCGCGACGCGCTCCGGTTCGCGCTGTAGACCGTCGTTGTCCCGGCGAGTTTGCTGAAATACTCCGCGTCGTCGTGCGTCACCCGCCCCAGGCACATCTTCGTGGTGGCATTGCTGAGGATCGTGTCCGCATCCTCCTCTCCATACGCCTTCGTCAGTTGCGCCAAGTCCTGCACGACAAGCAAACAGCCGATGCCCGCGCTCCTGACCGTCGCCATCCGGGAGGCGAACTCGGGGATGTGCCCGACGGTGCCGAACTCATCGAGGTAGGCCAACACCGATACGGGGAGCGCGCCGCTCGGTACACGCTTCGCGATGCTCGTCAGGCTCGTGAAGAAGTGGAGGAAGAAACAGGCGGTCAACGGGGCGAGGGTGCGACTGTACTGTGGATCAAGGGCGAGGTAGAGGGCGGTCGGCTGCCGCGCGAGTTGGGCAAAAGCGATTTCATTAGTGCCCGTCACCGCCCGCACTTCGGGCAGGTTGAGGCAGGTGAAGCGAGGGGGCAGTTCGGTGAACACGCTCCCCAGCAACCGCTCATTCTTCGCCATGTTGGCGAGGAAACCCCGCGCCAGCCGTCGCACTTCCGGCACGGGGCTTTCCCTGAGCGCCGCACTAACCTGCTCGGCGGGTGTGCCGCATAGGAGGTCCACGAGGGCGATGAGCGGCGGGGTGATCTCCTCTGTGGCAATGAGATGCAAGGCCGCCGCGCCGATCAGCGTGCGTGCCGCGTTCGACCAGAAGGCATCCTTCGACTCGCCCGTATTGCGCACCCATGTCTGCGCAAACAGGTCGGCGGTCGCGGCGTCGGTGACATAGGCGAGCGGGTTGTAGCCGCGCGAGAGCGTCGGATCGAGGAAGTCGAGCGCCCAGACATTCTCCGCGCCATACCGTGCGCCAATGGCTGGGGAGGATTTGCGCAGCAGCTCGCGTTTCGGGTCGGTGATGACGAGCGAGCGGGTACCCGGCTCGGCGAGGAGGTTGGGCAGGATGACGCCGCTCGTTTTGCCCGCCCCGGTCGGCGCGACGAGCAACAGATGCTCGTATTGGTCGCGCTCGGGGATCGCGATATGCCGCCGCCCGATGCGTCCGATGACGAGGTCGGCGTGACCGGGCCGGGGCCGGAGTGCCGCACGCTCTGCATCGCTCGCCCAGCGGGCGCTGCCATGACTCGTGCTCGGTCGCCCCTGTCGCCGCATCACGAGGAGCATCAGCAGGAACCAGAGACCTCGGCCGATCGTGCGGAGAAACACGGCGATCAGCCCGACGGCGAAGACCGCGAGTTCGATGCGGGTGATGAGCCGCACGCGGGCATAATCGGGGCGCATGTATTGTTCCCAGCGCGC
This sequence comes from Thermomicrobiales bacterium, assembly GCA_038238655.1. Lineage (GTDB taxonomy): Bacteria > Chloroflexota > Chloroflexia > Thermomicrobiales > JALYUS01 > JALYUS01. Next base: position 2,539 of record JBBSFO010000350.1, read on the forward strand.
CGCGACGGGTCGCCCGAACCACTCCCCCACGCCGGTTTGATGCGCGGCGACCGCCCCACCGGACGACGGTCCCGCCGTGCCGACAGGCGTCAGGGCAACGATCGCTTCGTCGAGCCGTAACACCGGGTACGCGGCGGCGAGTTCGACGGCGCGCCGCCCGACGTGCACGCGGACGACGACGGTCGGCCCAACGATCACCGCACCAATTACCCCTGCGGTCAGCGCGATCGCGAGGAGACTCGGCAGGAGGATTCGTTTCCCGTTCATGGTGTCTCCTTCATCGGTCGTGATCGTCCCGGTCACCCCACAGCTCGTCGCGCGTCTGCGCGTCCGCGGCTGCCCGTGTCAGCGTCGCCTCCCACTGCATCCGCTCGTGCCCCTCCTCCCGGCAATAGTCCCGCCCATCCTCCTTCAGCCGGGCATGGTCGGCGCGATCGAGCCGCACCTCGTGCATCCCTCCCCGCCCGTCCTTACCGCCCCCGCACAGGATGACATGGACATGCGGGTGGTCGGTGTTATGGTGTTCCACCGCGACCCAATGGAGCGGCATCCTCTTCTCTTTCTCCAACGCGTTCATGACCTGCCGAGTGAACGCTCGCAGGTCGTCGGGTTGCTCATCCACCGCCGGGCTGAGCATCAGGCGATGGGCGAGATAACTTCGGGCCTGATGGGCATCGAGGAGGTGGTAGGCTTCCGCCCGGCTCACCGTGCCGTCCTTCGTGAAAAGTGACCGGGGCGGCTCCCCCTCCCCGCGCGGGCGCATCTGGTAGTAGCGCAGCCCGGCGCGCGCCGTGTCGCGGTTACGCGTGTAGGTGTGGCGGAGAATCACGATCCTCACTCGCGATCTCCCGGCGGACGCATCGGCCGACTAGGCGGGGGGTCGCCTGGTCGGTAGCGTGCTCCCGCCTGCAACCGCGCCTCCTCCGCGATCTGTGCGGCGCGGACGGGATCGGCGAGCAGATGCCCAAGCGCGACCTCGGCGATGCGGGCGGCACGATAGGCGTCCTTGCCGCTCCCGACGAGCAGGGCGGCGAGCCGGTTCGATTGCCGTTCCACGAGCGCTCCCACGCCGTCCTGGATCTCGCGCCGCGTCGCCTCGCGCACGACGCGCACGATGGTCGGGGCAAGCAGGTTTTCCACGCCCTCGTCCAGTCCCCCGGCGAGCGCCCTACGGAGCAGGTGCTCGGCGGCACCCGAGCGGGAGCGGAAGCATGCCCGATGCAGCCGCAGATACTCGCCAAGCGCATGCGCCGTCTCGGCGGTGAGGTAGAGGACTGTCCGCTGCTTCTCCACAATGTCACCTCGCTTCGGGGGGAGCGTGCCCGTGTGCTGCCGCATCGGGACACGGAAATCCGCCGTTCAGTGCCTACGGGAACGAGCCCGTTCTCACCCGTGCGTGCACTTGTGGCATCGCTTTGGGATGGGCGGAATCGCTTCTCGGTGCATCGCCCTTTATCTTGCCTTCGCCGTCGCTCGATGTGAATCCGGCGCTGTAAACAGCAGCACGATGCGTGTCTCGCCCGGCTGAGGCGTCCATGCACACGAACGCGGTACCGGCTGCCCCACTCATGGCTGCGCCGCCGATCCCGACGCCGCACTCCCTGTGGTCTGCGCGCTCGACGTCGCCGTCCCGCCGCTCGCCGCAGTTGCCGCCCCTCCCGCGCCGCCGGTAAAGATCGTCACTACCGCAGTCTTCACTGCGCGTCCTCCCGTCCGCGCGTTCTGCTCGAACGTGCCCGAGTGCAGGAGGATTGGTGTCTTGAACATCACGAGCAGCATTCCCAACGCGGCGAAGGGCGCGAGGATGGCGTGCCCCATCGAGTCGGGAGGCAGATACAACCCTTCCCGCAAGGCATCGAAGAGGCGGAATTCAATTGCCCAGATCGTCGGCCAGAAGAGGAGTTTCACCCTGTGCTTGCCCCACAACGCGCAGTACCCCGCTGTCTCCGGCACGAGCCCGAGCGGCAGCACGAGCGGTCCGGCGACGTACAGCACCAGTAGGAAGGCGAACCCGAGCATCCGCACGACGCCGATCACGAAGAGGAAGGCGAGCGCGACCACCCCGGCGAGCGCCCAGAGCGCACCTGTGTCCGGGATCGCTGACAGGATCGCCCCGAACGAGGGATGGGCGGTGTTCGTGCCCGCATGGAGCACGCCGTCGGTAATTGCGTTGCTGCCGCCGACCAGCCAACCGACGAGTGGCTTGTAGAATCCGAGGGCGAAGAGCGCCGCGAGGAGCCGACCCAAGGACGCTTGAGGTGCCGTCTCGCCACCCAACCAGAAGCGGTAGACGGTAACAATGAAGAGGACGATGACGATCGAGAGCGAGGCGAGTCGAAGCGCATCGGTCATCCGCTGCACGTTCCCCATCTGCCCCGCACCTGTCGTCAGATCGGGGGTTCTGAGGAGCCAGCCCGCGATCTCGTCACCGAACTTCGAGATGCCGTCGACGCCGAGCGCCTTCCAGAGCCCCTTGAGCAGCTTGCCGATCCAGTCACCGAGATCGATTGAGAAGCCAAACGGACCCTTGCCGACCTTCACACTGGTCGCGGGGTCGCTCGTGTCGGGCGCTTCGGTTGCTGTGGGTGGTTCGTTCCCATCGCTGCTCGGCACGGGCGTCGAGATCGGAGTCACGGCCGTCGCGGCGGGGGTAGGCACAGGCGTCGGCGCTTGCGCCGCGACCGGGCGCAAGGACAGGAGCATAAGCAGCATGCTCAAGGTGGCAATCAGCACGAGCGTCCAGCGCTTCACGATCGTCTCCTTACGAGAGATGGCAGACCCATTCTTCGGGCGGCACCCACTGACCGTGGGCGTCCACGAGTTCGATATGCAGGTGCGGCCCGGTCGAGTACCCCGTGTTGCCGCTGTAGCCGATCAACTGTCCCTGCTCGATCACGCCATGCGCGACCTGCTTGTCGAGATGCAGCAGGTTCCAGGTGTCGCCATTCACCATGTGCAGCGACTCGATCAGCGCGCCGCCATAGCTGCGTGGCTCGGCGACGGCGGCGGCGGGGGCATAGAGCGGGGTGTCCAGCGGCGCGCCCCAGTCGATGCCGGTGTGGAAGTGGGGATAGCCGAGGAAGGCGGGCTCACCACCCAATGGTGAAATCCCATAGCCTTGGGTGACGGGAAACTCCTTCCCGCCGAAGATGATCTGCATGATGGCTGCGACGCCCGCCGGCGTCA
>JBBSFO010000351.1:0-5719 GCA_038238655.1 Thermomicrobiales bacterium
CTCACGTTGACCAACCGATGAAGGCTGCGTAACGTGTCTTGCACCGCCGCCAGTTGCAACTATCAGTGGGACATTGCCCGATGAGAAGCCCGGCGTTCAGGCGATCGGCCTGACGGCGCCCGACCTGCCTCCGGTGCCGGGTGAGGCCTTTCGCGTCGGGCGGGACTACGAATATGTTCGCCGCGGCACCGTCTCGATCCTGGCCCTATCGATCTGCACTCGGGCTACATACATACTTGCCAACGTCTAGACGCGCTATCGCAGCGTGGAGTTCATCGCGCTGCTCAAGCGCCTGGATGAGTGCTATCCGAGCCAGGCCATCATCCGCGTCGTGCTGGACGGGACGGGGGACGGGGTGCACGCCGCCACTTTCGTGCGGCCTCCTGCCGGCGTTATGCGCGGTCTGGCCTGTGCGATCCGCGCTACTCATCGCGGGAGCGAACGATCCGGGTAGTCGATTTGCCGCGTGCGCAGGGCCTGCTACTTACCAACTCGGTGCGCGGCGTTCTTGACGTGTATCTCGGCGTGGCTCCACGCCGTTGCGGCTCCGCTATGCAACAATATTGCTGTCTACCGAACACAGGACCACAACGATGATTCAACGGCCCGTCATCATGCTGGAATCGGGCAAACGGAACATCAAGGCCGTCAGCGGCACTCGCAAAGGACGCCAAGTCGATCCGCAGGCGGCCGCCGAAATCACGGCGCTGCTCGGCAATGAGCCGCGGCGACGGGATCTTCTGATCGAGCACCTGCACAAGATCCAGGATGCGCACGGCCATATTTCCCAGTCACATCTGGTGGCACTCGCCACCGAGATGAAGCTCGCCATGACGGAAGTGTACGAGGTGGCCACCTTCTACCACCATTTCGACGTGGTGAAGGAGGGGGACGCCGCGCCCCCCGGCCTCACAGTGCGGGTCTGCGATTCACTGGCCTGTGCGATGGGCGGGGCGGCCTCGCTCCTGGCCGATCTCAAGCACATGCTCGGCGATGGCGTTCGGGTGGTGCCGGTGCCTTGTGTCGGACGGTGCCACGACGCGCCGGTCGCGGTGGTCGGACAAAACCCGATCGACCGCGCCGATGTGGCCAAGGTCCAGGCCGCGGTCGCTGCCAACGCTGTCAAGGCGGAGGTGCCGCCGTACACCGCCTATGACAAATACCGCGAGCAGGGGGGCTACTCGGTTTTGGCAGAGTGTGTCGCCGGCAAGCGGCCGCTTGAAAACGTCCTGATAGCAATGGAGGACTCGGCCCTTCGCGGGCTGGGCGGTGCCGGCTTCCCGACCGGACGCAAGTGGCGCATCGTGAGGGCGGAACCCGCGCCGAGGCTGCTCGCGATCAATATCGACGAGGGCGAACCCGGTACGTTCAAGGATCGCTACTACCTGGAGCGCGACCCGCATCGGTTTCTCGAAGGCGCGCTGATCGCGGCATGGGCGGTCGATGTCGCTGAGATCTACATCTATCTCCGCGATGAATACGCAGCGTGCCGGGAAGTGCTCACGGCTGAGATCGCGCGCTTGAGGGCGGATCCGCCGTGCACGCTCCCTCCGATCCAGCTACGTCGTGGCGCAGGCGCCTATATCTGCGGCGAGGAATCGGCGATGATCGAGTCGATCGAAGGCAAACGCGGAATGCCCCGACTTCGCCCACCCTATGTGGCCCAGGTAGGGCTGTTCGAGCGGCCGACGCTCGAGCACAACATGGAAACGGTGTACTGGGTGCGCGATATCCTCGAAAAGGGCGCGGATGCGTTCGCCGCCCACGGCCGCAACGGACGCAAGGGGCTGCGCTCGTTTTCGGTGTCCGGGCGGGTACAAAAGCCCGGCGTGCACTTGGCTCCGGCGGGCATTACCCTGCGCGAGCTCGTCGGCGAACACTGCGGCGGCATGCTGCCCGGCCACGAGCTGTACGCGTACCTTCCGGGAGGTGCCTCGGGCGGCATCCTGCCGGCCTCGCTGGCGGATATTCCTCTCGATTTCGACACGTTGAATCCGTATGGATGCTTCATCGGCTCGGCGGCGGTGATCGTGCTTTCACAACACGATCGGGCCCGGGATGCCGCGCTCAACGTGATGCATTTTTTCGAGGACGAGTCCTGTGGGCAGTGCACGCCCTGCCGCGTGGGCACGTCGAAGGCGGCGAAGCTCATGCAACGGCCAAACTGGGACAAGGGTCTGCTGGAGGAGGTTTCCGTCGCGATGGCGGACGCCTCGATCTGCGGGCTCGGACAGGCGGCGCCCAACCCAATCCGGTGCGTGATCAAGTATTTCCCTCAGGAAATTGACTGATTAGTGGCTGTCCGGTTCCTCACATTCAACGCGCGGATCGAGAACTCAATGACCCAAGATGCAGTCACGCAGACCGAAGTCGTGGAAGTCGATCCCGACGGCGGCGGGTATGAAATGGAAACGCGGCTGATGGCGATGAAGAACGTCTACGCCGAGAACGATGAACAGAAGCGCGACGCGGTCCGCAGCTACAGCGGCTACACAATGGCGGTTTCGCTCAACAACTTCAAGAAAATCGAAGTGTCGCCGGAAGAGCGTTTCCACATGGTCGCCAAGGAGGCGTATCACCGCGCTAAGCTGCACAGTTTCGAGGCGGCGCGGCTGACGCAGGATTGGCGCGACGCCGAAGCCGAGATCGACAGGATGCTCAAGGGGAACGAGCAGGAACTGCCGCCCCCGCACCCCGACGAGCGACTGCGCGGACACGAGTAGTCAGCGAGGTAACGAATGACTGCGATGCTGAAATACGAACGCGAGCTGGCGCTGGTCGAATTTTCGCTGAACGACCGAACGTTGACAGGGCGCAGCGACGAGACGATCCTGCAGATCGCTAAACGCAACGGGATCGAGATCCCCCACCTTTGCTACAAAGAGAGCTACCGCCCCGACGGAAACTGCCGCGCGTGCATGGTCGAGATCAAGGGCGAACGGGTTCTGGCGCCTTCGTGTTGCCGCTTTCCCAAGCCGGGCATGGAAGTGAGCTCCGAAAACGAGCGCGCACGCGCGTCGCAGAAAATGGTCCTCGAGCTCCTCCTTTCGGACATGCCCGAGAGGTCGTACACGCTCGATTCCGAGTTCGACCATTGGGTGCGGAAGATGGAGCTTGGCAAGCCGCGCTTCGAGCCGCGCCTGTCGCCGAAACCGGACCTATCGCATCCGGCCATAGCGGTAAATCTAGATGCGTGCATTCAGTGCACGCGCTGCGTGCGCGCGTGTCGAGAGGAGCAGGTCAACGACGTCATCGGCTACGCCTTCCGCGGCTCGCGCTCCGAGATCGTGTTCGATACCGGTGATCCCATGGGCGAGAGCACTTGCGTCGCCTGCGGCGAGTGCGTGCAGGCTTGTCCCACGGGAGCGCTGATGCCGGCTCGCGGCGTCGGGCTGACGGTGCCGGAGAAGACCGTGGATTCGGTATGTCCGTACTGCGGCGTGGGCTGCCTGCTCACGTATCACATCAAGGACAACACGATTCTGCACGTGCAGGGACGCGACGGGCCCGCCAACCACGGACGCCTGTGCGTGAAGGGGCGTTATGGATTCGACTATGTGCATCACCGGCAGCGCCTCACGCGGCCCCTGATCCGCAAGCCCGGCGCGCCGAAGACTGGGGACTTCGTCATGGACCCGGACAACGTCTCCTCAGTGTTTCGCGAGGCCACGTGGGAGGAGGCGCTCGATCTCGCGGGCGGCACGCTGGCGAAGATCCGTGACACACGCGGCCCACGCGCGTTAGCGGGATTCGGCTCGGCCAAGGGCAGCAACGAGGAAGCCTACCTGTTCCAGAAGCTGGTGCGCACGGGGTTCGGCAGCAACAACGTCGATCACTGCACGCGTTTGTGCCACGCCTCTAGCGTCGCGGCGCTGATCGAAGGCGTCGGCTCGGGAGCAGTGTCGAACCAGGTGTCGGACGTCATGAAAGCCGAGGTCGTGTTCCTGATCGGCGCCAGCCCCACGATCAACCACCCGGTCGCCGCCACGTGGATCAAGAACGCGTGCAAGCAGGGCGTGAAGCTAATCCTGGCGGATCCGCGCCGATTCGAGCTCGCGCGCTACGCCACCAAATATCTCCAGATCAAGCCTGATTCCGACGTCGCGTTATTGAATGCCATGATGCACACCATTGTGACCGAGGGGCTGGTCGACAAGGAATTCATCGCAAAGCGGACAATCGGATACGAAGAGCTCGCGAAGAACGTCGTACGGTTCTCGCCCGAGGCAATGGAGCCGCTGTGCGGAATTCCGGCGCAGACCATCCGCGAGGTCGCCCGCATGTTCGCGACATCCAAAGGCTCGATGATCTTGTGGGGAATGGGTATTTCCCAGCACGTCCATGGGACCGATAACGCCCGCTGCTTGATCGCGCTTTGCCTGATCACAGGGCAGGTGGGCCGTCCGGGATGCGGACTGCATCCGTTGCGCGGTCAGAACAACGTGCAGGGCGCGTCCGACGCGGGGCTGATCCCCATGGTGTTTCCCGACTATCAACGTGTGGACAACGATGACGTACGGGCCCGATTCGAAAGCCTCTGGGGCCACAAGCTAGATGCGAAGCCCGGGCTCACGGTGGTGGAGATCATGGACGCCGTGCACGCCGGAGAGATTCACGGCATGTACGTTATGGGCGAGAACCCGGCGATGTCGGATCCAGACGCCATGCACGCGAGGGATGCGCTCGCCAAGCTGGAGATGCTGGTGGTCCAGGATATCTTCCTCACCGAGACCGCGTATTTGGCGGACGTGGTCCTGCCCGCCTCGGCATTTCCGGAAAAGTCGGGCACGTTCACCAACACCGACCGCATGGTTCAACTCGGTCGACGCGCCTTGGACATGCCCGGAGACGCCCGCCAGGACCTGTGGATCATTCAGCAGATGGGGAAACGGCTCGGCCTGGACTGGAACTACGCGGGGCCGGACAGCGGCGCGGCGGCAGTGTTCAACGAAATGCGCACGGCCATGCCGAGCATTTCGGGTATCACATGGGATCGGCTCGAGCGCGACAACTCGGTCACGTATCCGTGCGAACACGAGGGCGACCCGGGCGAGCCGGTGGTCTTCACTGAAAGCTTCCCGACCCAGAGCGGCAAGGCGCGGCTCGTGCCGGCTGAGATTATTCCCGCGGACGAGCTCCCCGACAGCGAATACCCGCTGGTGCTCATCACGGGTCGCCAGCTGGAGCACTGGCATACGGGGAGCATGACACGGCGCTCGCGGGTGCTGGACGCGATCGAGCCACGGGCGGTCGCCTCGCTCAACCCGGTCGACGCCGATCGCCTCGGCATCAAGCCCGGTGACGTGATGACCATTGAGTCGCGGCGCGGCAAGATTACCGTCTACGCACGCATCTACGACGGCATTCCCACCGGGGTCGTGTTCATGCCGTTTTGCTATTACGAAGGCGCGGCGAACGTGCTCACAAACCCGGCCCTCGACCCGGTAGGCAAGATTCCCGAGTTCAAGTATTGCGCGGTCAGGGTCGCCCCCGGGGGCCCAGTGCCGCCCCTGCTCAGCTTCGGCGGCGGCCAGTTACAGGGTCCGACAGCTGAAACCGGCGTGCGATGAGGGATTGCGTGTTGCCGCCGACCGAAAATTGACCCACCTATGAGGGTTGTGCCGATCGAAATTTGACCCGGGTGTTCCACCTACCCTGCTGCTTTTTTGAGCAGCGGGGGTATCAGGAGTGATCACCATGGCCATGATTGGCAAAGTGC
>JBBSFO010000352.1:0-5705 GCA_038238655.1 Thermomicrobiales bacterium
AGCCACTACAACGAAGCGCAACTGGTGGAGTTGGCCGCGACGGCGGCGCTGGAAAACTTCCGCGCCCGCTTCAATCGCGTCTTCCAGATCGAGCCGAATAGTTTATATTGCCCGATCCAGGGACATGGCGAGTCGAAGAGATAAGAGGAGGATTTGATGCAGGCATACGACCTCGAAGAATTGCTCGCCGCGCACGCCGAGGCGGGCGCGTTGTATCACGAGTTTCTGCGCGAATCGTCGCTCAGTACGGGGCTGTACGTCCTGCCCGCCGGAATGCCGGACCCGCAGCAGCCGCACACCGAAGATGAGGTCTACTACATCATCGGCGGGAGCGGGCAGATCACGGTCGCGGCGGAGAATCGCGCGGTGCGGGCGGGCAGCGTCGTCTTCGTCGCGGCGGGCGTGGAGCATCGCTTCCACACGATCACCGAAGACCTGAAGATTCTCGTCTTTTTCGCGCCGCCACGTCGCTCACAGGTCGCCAAATAAACGGGTAGCGTAGGCTTCTGTGATGACATCCGCGAGGATACATGTACCACGCACGACATCATCGCAGGTGAGGCCACCGTAGCCAAGCAGGATGCCGCAGCGGTCGGGAGCCCCGATGTAGTAATCCCCGAGAGGATAGACGATCACGCCCCGCGCGGCGGCACGCGCGATAATCGTCGCCGCGTCAAGGTCCGGGCGGAGTTCGAGGTAGGCGTGCAATCCCGCCTCCAACCCTTGCAACCGGGCGAGTGGGGCAACGGGCGCGAGCGCGTCGTGGAGCGCTGCCCGTTTCGCCGCGTAATGACGCCGCATGCGCCGGATGTGCCGTTCGAGATCGCCGCTCACGAGGAAATGGGTGAGGGCGCGCTGGACCGGCCAGGGAGTCAGGCGCGCGGTCAGTTGCATCAACCCGACGATCCGCGCGCGCAGTGGTTGAGGCGCGACGAGATACCCGGCTCGCAATGACGGCGTGAGGACTTTCGAGAATGTGCCGATATAGGCGACATGGCCCGTCTCGTCCAATCCGGCGAGCGCGGGCAGTGGAGGGGCGTCGAAGCGAAACTCGCTGTCATAATCGTCCTCGATGATTAAACTGTCGTTCGCGGCCGCCCAGGCGAGCAGCGCCATCCGCCGGGCAACCGGCAGCCGCGCGCCGAGCGGGTATTGGTGCGACGGCGTGACATAGAGGAGGAGTGGAGCAGTCGGCCCGGTGAGTAGGCAGTCCACGCGCAGACCGTCATCGTCCACCGGCACGGGGAGAAGGTGCGCCTGCTGTGCGAGGAAGAGATTGCGCGCCTCCGGGTAGCCCGGCTCCTCCATGCCGACCGTGTCGCCTGGGGCGAGTGTCGCACGGGCGATCAGATCGAGGGCTTGCGCAGCACCGGCGGTGACAATCACATCGTCTGCGCCACAGGCGATCCCGCGTGCCCGCCCGAGATACCCCGCAATCGCCGCGCGCAAGTCGGGGTCGCCCGCGACCGGGCCGTACTGTGTCGGCGGCAATACATCGAGGGCATCACGCCACGCGCGCCGCCAGACATCGAGCGGGAGCGGCGTGATCGTCGGTGTGCCGAGCCGGAAATCAATCGCGTCGCGCGCGAGCGGCGGCGTTGTGGCGGCGATGCGCTGCTCGTGTCTGAGCCAGCGCGGCATCCCGACGGGCGCTGCAAGCGTCCGGCCCGGTGCAGATGGTAGATCGTTGGTGACGTATGTGCCGGAACCGACCCGCCCTTCCAGATACCCCTCGCTGATCAGTTCATCGAAGGCTGCAACGATGACATTGCGCGAGATGCCAAGTTCGGCCGCTAGCGTGCGCGACGCGGGCAGGCGTGTCCCCGCCGAGAGGCGCCGCGTGAGGATCGCCTGCCGGGTTTGCTCAACCAATTGGTCATGCAACGTCGCGTCGGGTGTTCGGTCCAGCCGGATGAAGAAACTCATCTCCCGCCCTCAATTGGTTCTGTCGTTTAGTAGAAAAACGGTCCTATCGTAGCATCCATTTGTGAGGCATCATAGCAGATAGGGCAAACATAGTGCCGGGAGAGAGAGCGAATACCTGGTAACGATCATCGCGCAGCAATCCGCTTCTCAGGCGCGAATACACCTGAAGGAGGAGATGATGCAGAATACGTTCGTGATCCTTTCCGCAGCCGGTCCCCATCGCGACGTTTCCAAGGACACACGCGAGCAGCCCTTCTGGGATGAGCACGCGGCGTTCATTGATCGGCTTGTAGATGACGGTTTTATTCTACTGGGGCGCCACTGGCCGAAGGTATGGTGGACCCCTTTGTCAAGACACTGGAAAGAGACTTTCTTACACGCGGGATGCGATCAGGTGGTAGTGTCCGCGGAAGTTCTGTACAACGTATCGCAATCCGTACTGACGCTCAGCCTCGCACGCCGCCCCAGTTCTCCATACGAGATCGCGCCGCGCCTGCAGGCACGCTACTCCGGGTTCGCGGGCTGCGGCAGCGCCCCCGCTGCTACAAGCGCTTCGTGCGCTGCCAGAAACGCCTGCCGACCCGTTGGCGTGCCGCAGTACACGGTGACATGGGTCAAGGCTTCCTTGATCTCGTCGACGGTCACGCCGGCAGCGATTGCCCCCTTGGTGTAAATCCCGACCTCTTGGAAGCGACCAAGTGCGGCGAGCATCCCGAGACTGAGGAGGCATTTCGTCTTCCGATCCAGTGCCGTCCCCTGCCATGCATGCCCCCACGCCAGTTCGGTGACCAAGTGTTGGAACGTCATCATAAAGTCGTCGGCCTCTGCGAGATTGGCGTCGACATACTCGTTGCCGAGAACGGCTCGCCGCATCTCGAGGCCCTTGAGAAACATTTCACTGTTCGGCATGATCCTCCTCCTCAACTGGTTGCTCGCTGTCCTCCCAGCCAAGCGCTGCGAGGCCTCGACATTCCATCACGCCGGAGCTGCGCGCGTCCTACGCGGTCCGTACCTCAAAGCAGCGAGGTCGCTGCCCCATCAGCCGCTGCTGGTGCTGGGGCCGGGTACTGTCGCGAAATAGGTCTCGGCGGGTGTCCGCTACCCGAGTGCTTGGTGCGGTCGAGCCTCATTATAGAACAGAAAGTACGCGTTCAGCCCCTGCCGCGCCTCCCGAGGGCTCGCGTAGTCGCGGAGATAGACCTCCTCATACTTCCCCGTGCGCCACAGCTGCTCGACGAAGATATTGTCCAGTACTCGTCCTTTCCCATCCATGCTGATCTGCACCCCCGCCGCTGTTAGCAGTTGGAGGTACTGGGGGCTGGTGAAGTGGCTGCCCTTGTCGCTATTCCAGATGGTCGGCGTGGCCTGCACCAATGCCCGCACGACGGCAGCGAGGACGAAGGGGAGGGCGAGGGTCTGGTCCAGTTCCCAGCTGCTCACGTAGCGCGAGAACCAATCGAGCACGGCGACCAGATACAGCCACCCCACTCGCATACGAATATATGTGACATCGATCCCCACACATGATTTGGATAGGCACTGGTGAGGTCACGCATCAGATAGGGATAGACGCGATGCTCGCTGTCGCGGCGACTCAGGTGCGGGCCGGGGCTGATTCCGACGATGACCATCTCCCGCATGTGCCACTGGATCGCCTTACGGTTGATCGCCATGCCGTCGCGCCTGAGGTGTGCGGCGATGCGCCGCGAGCCGTAGAACGGATACTGGATCTAAAGCGCGTCGATCCGGTGCTTGAGGGCCACTTCTTCGAGCGACGGAGGCCGGGGACGGTAGTACAAACTGGAACGGCTGAGACTCAGGAGGTCGGCCTGAACGGTGAGCGACAAGGCGGGCTGGTCGCGTTCCACCAGTGCGAGACGTTCACCCCTATCCAGGTGGCAGGCCAAGTTTTTTCAGCCACGCAACTTGGGTAGTGAGCCGCCCGATCTCGGCAGAGAGTGCGGCGAGTTGCGCCTCGTGCGCCGTTTTGAGCGCACCGACTTCGGAGCGCTCCTCAAACAGGCTGGGCAGAGCGTGAAGGGCGTGTGCCTTCCACTGACCGAGTTGGGTCGGATGGACGCCGTACTCGGCCGCCAGTTGCGCGACCGACTTCTTCTCCTTGAGGAGTTCCTGGACGACCTGGGCCTTGAAGGTGGCCGAAAACTGCTTGTGCATATCTACGATCCATCACGAAGAGCGACGCCTCCGCACTGTCCAGATTCCGGGGTCCACTATACCCGCCATGTTTCGGCAACCACGAAGAGAAAGAAAGGGTGCCGCGAACGGCACCCCCTCTCATGTTCATCTTTCTCCCTGCTCAGCTGCACTTAATGTCAATCTTCGCCTCGCGGGCGGAGATTTGCGCTTGCTCGACCAGTTGCTGTTCGCCCTTCTTCAGGTAGTCGTCCAAACTTTCCTGGCCAGTGAGATAGGACTGGAGGTTCTGACCCCACTGCGGTCGGTCTGCGTGGCTGATGTTATTGAAGTAGAAGAGGTGGCGGTAGAAGATCTGCTCCGGATTCTGCTGCCAGATCGCGAAGCGTGGGTCTTCCAGTTTGACGTTCGGGTTGACAGGGAGATCATACGATGGCTTGACGTATTCCGCCTGGATCTTTGGTTGCGTCATCCACTGCATGTAGTCAATGGCGATTGCCTGGCCCATTGCGTCTTTACCCTTGTCGCGCAAGTCCGCATTCGGGATGCTGTAGGTGATCCCGCGCTCGCCATCATCGGCGAGCTTACCGGCATTACTCGCGACATCCGCCCCGAAGGTCTCTGCATCCGGCTGGGGCGTCGGGAAGGCGCCGATCTCGAACTTCGCGAGCCCTTCCTTCTGCGACTCATCAATCAGTTGAAGGAATGCCTGCGATTCGTAGATCATCGTCGCCTTGCCCTCATAGAAGAGCTGGCGCGCATCGCCAGTCTTGAGCGAGGTGTAGCCCGGCGGATAATAGGTGAAAAGTTGCTTGAGCGCCGGCCACCCCGCGCGGCTCCACGGCGTGTCCATCGTCCACTTCTGGCCGCAGACCGCGTCGAGCTTCTGCTGCAAAGTCATCGTTTCTTTGCCACCGGTAATACTATCCCATTGCTTGCGGCCGAGTGAGATCATCAGGATCCAGGCCGTGTGCGATGCTGCCTGAACATCGCCCGCGCGGGCAATCGGGATAAGTCCCGCCGCCTTCAGCTTGTCATTGACAGCGAACCACTGCTTCCATGTTTTCGGTGCGTCGGCGTCTGTCAGGCCCGCCTTCTTCCACGCGTCTTTGTTGTACACCCACGCGGACTTGTAGCGCGTGAAGGGGACGCCGTAACTGTTCTTTAGGCCGAATTTCGCGAAGGTGAGCAGGTCCGGGTTGAAGTCGTTCTTCCACGGCTGCCCGCTGTAGTTGGAAGGTTTCTCCAGCTCCGGCGTTAGTGGCACCCACTGGATCGTGTTCGTCGCCTCCTGCACGTCGGTGGTGATCTGATCCGCATAGGTGGCGACGATCGTCGCGAGGGACTTGGACGCGGTGTGCGTCGTCACCCACTGGTAGAGGTCCGTCGCGGTGCCACTGGGGATGTCGGTGTAATCAATTGAGATGCCGGGGTGTTCCTGCTGATAGCGCTTGAGCAGGTCGCCGAAAATCACGGTATTCGGATCCGGCTTGCCACTGGAGAGCGGCACGTTGGGCTGCCGCGCCATCGAGATCGTGCCCTTCAGTTCGGGCCGCGTCACGGTAATGGAGGCTGCTGCCGCAGGCGTCGCCCCGCTGGCGACAGCGGAGCCGCCCGGCGCTTTC
>JBBSFO010000353.1:0-5695 GCA_038238655.1 Thermomicrobiales bacterium
TCGGTATCGAGCACCCAGTCCCACATCGCCTCGTCAATCTCCAAAAAGGGCACACGGCGGTGTGTCCCGGCGTTGCAGACGACGATGGAGAGTGGGCCGAGCGCCGCTGCCTCTGCCATCATCCGGTTCACCTGCGCGGCATCCGCGATGTCCGCCTGCACGACCTGGGCGCGCCGCCCCATGCCGCGAATCTCCTCGGCTATCTCCTCCGCCTCCATCATTCGCGTCCGGTAGTGAACGACAACATCCGCCCCCTCGCGCGCGAAGCCGAGGGCAATCGCTTCCCCAATGCCGCTCGATGCCCCCGTCACCAGCGCAATCCGTCCCGCCAGTCGCCCTTCCGCCATCGTGCGCCTCCTTGATTCATAGATCAATCGAAACTATTGAACCACAAAAGGGCACGGAGAAGACGCCAACCGCTAAGAGGAACGTGGCGAAAGACTGACATCTGTGCATAACTCACGTGGTTGCAGGCGAGATACATGAGTTATGCATGGAGGTTAGGAAAGACGGTTGACATCGGCGGTGTTCGCTTTAGCATAGGCACCGTTGCATAAAGGAGTTTCCTATGTCGGCGGCACGGCTGCTGATCCTCGGTGTCTTGCAATTCAAATCGCCCGCGCATGGGTACGAGATTCGCCGCGAATTAGAGTCGTGGCGCGCGGAGCAATGGGCGCACATCGCCTATGGCTCGATCTACTTCGCGCTGAACAAGATGGCGGCGGAGGGGCTGCTCGAAACCGCCGGCACCGATCAGGTCGGTAACCGGCCCGCACGGACGCTCTACACGATCACGGACGCCGGGAAGCAGGAGTTTCAACGACTGCTCCGCGATTACTGGTGGGACCGCAAGCCGTTCATTGATCCCTTTCAGGTCGCCCTGACGTTCATGAATAAGATGCCGCGCGAGGAGTTGCTGCGGGCGCTCCGTTTTCGTCGCGATCATCTGCGCGCCTTTCTTGATGCCTTCGGGCCGCAGGTGCTTGTGCCCGACATACCGCGCCACATCGCCGAGAATTTCCGGCTGGCGATGGCGCATGAGGAAGTGGAATTGCGCTGGACGGAGGAAACCATCGAGAAGATCGAGCGCGGCGAACTGCCGTGACCGGCGTCGGCGGTGTGACGGTGCATGGCAAGGAGGACCGGGAAACCCCTCCCCCGACCCCTCCCGTGTCGGAAGAGGGCAGGGAGTGGGTAATCCCCGCAAGGAGAGCCAGGTGACGCAAGATCGGCGACCGGATGACGATGATGCAGCGATGGAGTCATTGCGGACACGGGCCGCGCAGCTGTTGCGGGAATACGACGCACAGGGCGATCACCGTACTGGAACGGCAGTGGACGGAGCATCCGCCGCGTGGCTGGCCGAGCAGGTGCGCGCGGTCGGCGCCGAACCGCGCCGCGAATCGTTCGCATTGGAGCGCATCGAGCCGGTCGCCTGCTTCCTTGAAAGCGACGGGCGACGCCTCGATGGCTTGCCGGCGTTCGACGGCGGTTTCACCGACGCGCGGGGAATGACCGGCGTGCTCGGGCCGCTCGGCAGCGACGCCGATATCGCCCTGCTCGAAACGATCCCGAATGGCGAGTACAGTCCGGCGTTCGTGCAGGCGCTGGCGAGCGGTAGTGGGCATCGAGCATTCGTCGTCGTGACGCAGGGCGGCATGCCGGGCCTTGCGCCCGTCAATGCGCCTCGCTTCACGCGACCGCACGACCGGCCGGTGCTGATGCTGTCGAGTATCGAGGCCGACTGGCTCCGGCAGCAGGCGGCACAGCGGGCGCGTGTCCGGCTTGTACTCCAGATGGTGCATTGCCCGGCCACCGCCGACAACGTGACCGCGCAGATCGGTGGCGTATCCCCGAACAATGCCCCCGTCGTTGTCATGACGCCCCGAAGCGGCTGGTGGAATTGCGCGAGTGAGCGTGGAGGTGGGCTGGTCTGCTGGTTGGAGGCGCTGCGCACGGCGGTGAACGCCCCGTTGTCGCGGACGCTGCTCTTCACCGCCAATAGCGGCCACGAACTCGGGCACCTCGGCTTGGATGCTTTCCGGGCACATCACCCGGAGGCGCGCGATGGCGTGCATGTGTGGTTGCATTTCGGCGCGAATATCGGCGCGCGCGGCTCGCAGTTGGTCCTGCAATATGCGACGGACGCATTGGGCGACGTGGCGAAAGCGGCGCTCGCGCAACACGGTTTGCGTGCGGACCGGGTGGTCGGGCCGGGGCAGGCGCCGGTCGGTGAGGCGCGGAACATCTATGTAGCAGGCGGGCAGTATCTTTCCCTGCTCGGCACATCGGGCGCGGTCTTCCATCATCCGGCGGATCGCTGGCCGGAATGGGTTGATGTACCGCAGATTGCGGCAGCGGCGGCGGCGCAGGCGGCGGTCGCCCTCCAATTAGGGGCCGACTGAATGCGTGGATCGCGCCATGCGTTGTTGGTACGGCTCTTTCATCGTTGATGTTCGCATGGGGAGGCGGCAGATGAGACTCGATGGCAAGGTGGCGCTCGTCACGGGTGGAGGCGGTGCGATGGGCGGCGCGCAGGCGCGGCTCTTCGCCAGCGAGGGCGCGGCGGTCTGCGTCGCCGATCTGTATCCCGAAAAGGCGGCGGCGATCGCGACGGAGATCAAGGCAAGCGGCGGTCGCGCGCTCGCCGTCCGGCTCGATGTGCAGCGTGCGGGCGAGTGGACGGAAGCAGTCGCGGCGACGGAGCAGGCGTTCGGCCCCGTTTCGATCCTTTGCAACAATGCGGGCGCGAATGTGCGCGTCGGTTTCGACGAGCAGACCGAGGAGATGTGGCATCTGATCGTCGGCACGATCCTGACAGGCTCGTTCCTCGGCATCAAGGCAGTGGTTCCCGCGATGCGGCGCGCGGGCGGCGGCGTGATCGTCAATCTCGGCTCGCTCGCCTCGATCCGGCCCGGCGCGGGCAGCCCCGGCTACGGCGCGGCGAAGATGGGCCTTGTCGGCCTGACGCGCTCCGCCGCCGCGTCGTACGCACACGAGAATATCCGCTGCGTCCTGATCTCCCCCGGCCATGTAGATACGCCTTTCCTCCGCGAGAACACTCCCTACAGCCCCAACGATCCGCGCACCAGCATTGATAACCCGGAGAACTACGACCGCCGCCTGCGCAACACGCCGCTCGGCCGCCTCCAGACGGCGGACGACATCGCCAAAGCATTTCTATTCGTCGTTTCGGACGAGGCCGCGATGATTACCGGCTCGATGATCACTGTGGACGGTGGCTCCGCCCTGATCTGATGGGCCCGCAGTGATGTATACCCGTGGAGAAAGCCGCGACGTTTCGGCGCATTGTTTGCCTGATTGCTTGACATGCGATATACAATATTGTACATACGAAATTGTGAACGAATGTGGTCCGTTCGTGTGAATCGAGATTGACATGAGCGAACGTACGTTCTGTTTTGTTGCTCTACGTACCGCGCTACGAGACGTATCTCCTTCCTACCGCGAAGCGTGAATACATGGGTCCCAGAGAAAGGCAGGGCAAAGATGATGCAGGCGATCTCCTTTTCAACATCGGCTGACGCCGCCCCGGCGATGCCGGTCTCTACTGAGACAATCATGGCCGTCGAGGGGTTGGAGAAGCAGTATCCTGGTCGCCCTGTCAAGGCGGTGGACGGCATCAGTTTCACCGTACGACCGGGTGAGGTATTCGGCCTCCTGGGGCCGAACGGTGCGGGCAAGACAACAACTATCGGTGTCCTGACGACGCGCGTGTTGCCGACCGGGGGCCGCGCGTTTGTAGCCGGGGTGGACGTGGTGCGCGACCCGGTTGGTGTCAAGCCGCACATTGCTGTCGTGCCGCAGATGAACAACCTCGACCGCTCACTGACGGCCATCGAGAATTTGACCTTCCACGCTGCCTACTTCGGCTACGGGCGGCAGGAGCGGCGGGAACGGGCGATGAACTTGCTCGGGCAGTTCGGCCTCGCCGACCGCGCGAAGGAGAAGGTGGACCGCTACAGCGGCGGCATGGCGCAGCGGCTGCTGATCGCCCGCGCCCTGATGCATTCGCCGGACATCCTTTTTCTCGACGAGCCGACGACGGGCCTCGATCCGCAGGCGCGTCTCTCCCTTTGGGAGACGATCGAGACGCTGAATCGCAACGGCCTGACCGTCCTCCTGACGACACACGACATGGAGGAGGCAGAAAAGCTCTGCCATCGCGTCGCGATTATGGATCACGGCAAAATCCTCGCGCTCGATACGCCGCAGGATCTCCGCCGCCTTGTCCCCGCCGGGACGCGCGTCGAGTTGCGCGTCCGCGATGGCAAGACGCCCCTCAGCGATCAAACAAAAGCGTCCATCCTTGCCACGGTGCAGGCGTTGCCGGGCGTGACGGCAGCGGAATGGACAACCGTGCGGCCGCAGAGCGAGGGTGTGGGCGGGCCACCCCCCTGGGTCGCCGCGATGATGAAAGGGGGCGGCTTCGGCAACGGGCGCGGCAAAAGCAAAGGCGCTCCCGGTATGCCCGGCGGAATGCCGCCGATGGCCGCACCAGGCGCGGATGAGCCGATGCTGCGGCTGTATGCCGAACGGGCCGGTGAGTGCGCAGTACGGGCGGCGCAGGTCGTCCTCGATGCCGGGCTGGAACTGGCGGACTTGCACCTCGCCCAGCCGAGTTTGGAAGACGTCTTCATCCACTTGACCGGAAAGGGGCTACGAGATTGAGCACGATTACTCTGACACCGGGCCACGCGCCCGTCGCGACACAGAACCGCTCGCGGATGGTGACGACCGCGTTCCTAAATCTACTCTGGCGCGATCTTTGGGTCACGCTTCGTGAGTGGCCGGCGTTCCTTGCGCAGACCTTCATGCAGCCGCTCTTCTTCCTGTTCATTTTCGGCAAGGTGCTGCCGAAGATCGGCGCGGCGCAGGGCGGCTACAGTATCCTGCTGCTCCCCGGCATCATCGGTTTGACAACGATGCTGACGGCGATGCAGGCGGTGTCGCTCCCGCTGACGCTCGAATTCGGTTTCACCAAGGAGATCGAGGATCGGTTGCTCTCGCCGCTGCCCGTCTGGATGGTGGCGATCCAGAAAATGGTCTTCGCCGCCATTCGCGGCCTGCTCGCCGGGGCGATGATCTTCCCGCTCGGTCGCGTGATCCTCGGCAGCGCCTTCACGGTCAGCACCGGGCATCTCGGCTTGCTCGCGCTCGTCTCACTGCTCGGTGCGCTCGGTGGCGCTGCACTCGGCTTGACGCTCGGGACGTTCGTGCAGCCGAGTCAGATCGGCCTGATGTTCTCGCTCATCCTCACACCGCTCCTGTTCACGGGCTGCGTCTATTATCCGTGGGCGGGCTTGCGGTCGCTCCGCTGGTTTCAGATCGTCACCTGTTTCAGCCCCCTGACCTACGCGAGCGAGGGCTTCCGCGCGTCGCTTGTCCCACAGTCGCCACACATGGCGACCGCCGCCATCCTGCTCGGGCAGGTTGCCTTTCTGATCCTCTTCACCCTCCTCGGCGTCCGTGGCTTCCTCCGCAAGGCGCTCGGCTGACGGGAATTTGAACCACGAAGACACGAAGAGCACGAAGATGGGAGAAGAATAGAAAGACAAACGCTCTTTCTTCCCCTTCTTCGTGTTCTTCGTGTCTTCGTGGTTCAATAGTATCCGTTTCACGGGGAACGATGGATGCGATGAGGAGGGATAAGCGTGCAGGACGAGCGAGAAGA
>JBBSFO010000354.1:0-5694 GCA_038238655.1 Thermomicrobiales bacterium
CCCTGTATACGGCGGCTTGGGGAACGCGCTCGACGGCGGCAGACTGATGGGGGCGACAAGACGGGGTGGGAGCGTGCCGCTGACCAATGTCGCGGGCGCGGGCGGCGCCTGCCCGGTGAAGGTCGGCACTGCGGTCGTGGCCTGCACCTGCGTTGTGACGGACGGCGACGTGCCACCGACCGGTGCGCCGGTGTAGCGCCACTGAAAGTAGTGCTGCCCGATGTTCCCCATCTCCACCTGGAACGCCGGTCGTTCGCCGGGTTGTACGTCAGCACCCGCCGCTCGAACACCTGGATCAGCACGCCCTTCTGTTGCCCCGCCACCTTGACGCTCGCGCCGAATGGCTCGCTGATTGCTAATCCAATCGTCGGCACCCCCGCCTTGTTCCGATAGTCCACGAAGACGCCCGGGATGTTGTGCTGCGTCGCGTCGTCATATCCCGCCAGCACCGCCCGGTCAGGCTCGTGTCACCCGACTTCACCGTCCCGTTGGATGCTACCGTGACGATGTGGTCCGCCCCCGGCTGCGCCGGGGACCCCAGCAGCAGATCCTTCGCGGTCGTGCCGAGCTGCGCGTAGGTCGGGCCGGGGTTGTCCGAATCCCCCGCAATCGGGATGGCAGGTGGGTCTTTCGCCTGGAACGTCGCATCCCCGACCTGTACCTGCCCCCGGACGATCTCACCGGCCAGGAGGCCGTTGGTCACGACGCCGTTCCGCAGTTCCATCCGCCCCTTGTCGAAGTACTGGACAAGGCGCATACCGCCGGGCACGTCCAGATACGGCTCCTGCCGGCCGTCCTTCGCAGTCGTGATCGGTCCCCAGAAGTTGGCGGTGATCGCCTCGCCCTGCTGCCATTGATCTTGGAACTTCGCATCGGCGTACCCCGACGCTCCCTGCACCTGGCGTGTCTCGGACGCGGCGAACGATGCGACGAGCAGGAGCATGCCGAGCAAACCGAACGACGTGCGTCGCATGACACCGATCCTTCCTGGGCTGTCAAATGCGCCCGTGGCTGCATCCACACCGTCGTGTTGGATGCTCGCGGCGCGCCGTTCGTGGTGATCGCAAAGTCCTGATAAACCCATTCTACACGAGCGATCAAGGACGGGAGGTAATTATTATGATGATAGTATGTGGTAGTGAACTCACTGACCCGCGAGGGGTTGCTCGCCACGCGTGCTACGATACTGTAATGGTGACAGACAAGGGAAAGGAGTACGGAAGTGCAACGGCGACGTGGCGGCGCGGAAATGATGATCCTCCTGCTGCCGGTGTTTCTCGGCGTCGTGCTGCTGATCTTCAGTATCGCGAGCGGTTCGCTGCGCAATGTGCTGATCGGCGTCGCGCTCGTCGGCACGGGCGTCGTCGGCATCATCGGGCCACGCCTTGCCCCACCGCCACCCGGCCTGAGCGCCGAACGTCTACGCGCCCGCCGTGCCGCCACGATCATTCTACCGAATGGCGTCATCTACCTTTTGCTCGGTATCCTCCTGCGCACCGTCATCCCCGCATCCGAACGTGGCGGCACGGCCACCGTCATTGCCGTCTTCGCAGTGATAATGGGCATCCTCAGCATCCTTTCCGGCCTCGGCGCAGTAGTCCGCGTCCGTCGCTCCGACGACCCACCATCTCCCCTGCCGGACGCGCTGCAGACAAACTACGAGAATCGAGAGAACGCATGACGATCATTGCCCTCGCACCGTCGCGTCTGCGGGATCTGGATGAGATGTTGGCGGCCGAATATCTCGTCCCAAACGGTCTCGCGGGCTACACGATGGGCACCCCCGCCGGAATACGGACGCGGCAGTATCATGGCTTTCTCGTCGCCGCGCTCGTGCCGCCCGTCGTGCGAACGCTGTTGGTCGCACAGGTGGACGTGATGGCGCGCGTCGGCAACGACGAATACGCGCTTGCCACGCACCGCTATGGAGACGGCAGCGTCAATCCGGACGGCTATACGCGCGCCGTCGCCTTTGCACTTGTCAACGGCCTCCCCCAATGGACGTATGCGATCGGCGCGGGCCGGACCCTGACGGAGACGCACTGGCTGATCTACGGTCAGAACACCGCGATCCTCCGCGCCACCTACA
Source organism: Thermomicrobiales bacterium (assembly GCA_038238655.1). Taxonomy (GTDB): domain Bacteria; phylum Chloroflexota; class Chloroflexia; order Thermomicrobiales; family JALYUS01; genus JALYUS01. The sequence continues at coordinate 2,090 of JBBSFO010000354.1, forward strand.
ACGCTCCGGCGGACGCGCCCCCTGCGGTCCTCCGTTTCACCCCGCTCTGCACCCATCGCGATCACCACCACCGCACCCGCGCCAACGACCCACAGTGGCGATGGCAGATCGCGCAAGATGGTCCCACCGTTGTTGCTACTGCATTCGATGGCGCACCGCCCTGCTTTCTCGCGGCATACGGCGACGATGGCGAGGGTGGGCAATATATCCCGGACGGGACGTGGTACTACGATTTCCAACTAGCGGCGGAGGACGCACGCGGCTTCGGTGGTGGCGAGGATGCGTACCAGGTTGGTCACTTCGGTATCACGCTCAAGCCAGGGGAGTCGGCGCATTTCGCGGCGGCGGTCGAGCGAGCGCAGGTGGAGTGGCAGAATATCTCCGGCGCACTCGAACGGGAAAATGCACGGCGACAGATGGTGATGACCGGCCTCGGCACGACCCCGGCGGACGACGTGACCGCGCACCTGCGGTTGGCGGCGGACAGTTTTCTCGTACGGCGTGGATTTGTTGAGGACGCGGGCACGACGGTTGTTGCGGGCTATCCGTGGTTCACGGACTGGGGGCGGGATTCGATGATCGCTCTGCCCGGTCTGTGTCTGACGACCGGGCGGGAGTCGGACGCGGCGGGCATCCTGCGCACCTTCGCGGCGAGCGTCAGCGAAGGGATGCTACCAAATCGCTTCCCAGACAGCGGCGAAACGGCGGAGTACAACACGATTGACGCGACGCTCTGGTTCTTCCGCGCCATTGAGCAGTATCTCGACGCGACACACGATCATGCCCTGCTCGCCGACCTTTGGCCGACGCTCGTGGAGATCATCGCCTGGCACCAGCGCGGCACGCGGTACCGCATCCATGTGGACCCAACGGACGGACTCTTGTATGGCGGCGAACCGGGCGTGCAACTGACGTGGATGGACGCCAAAGTCGGCGATTGGGTCGTCACGCCGCGTATCGGCAAGCCGGTGGAGATCAACGGCCTGTGGCACCACGCGCTGCGGTTGATGGCCGGGTGGGCGAAGGAACACAGTGCGGACGCCGCTCCCTATACTGCCGCCGCGCAAGCCGCCGCCGCCGGGTTCGTCCGGCGCTTTTGGGACGCCGAGCGCGGCTACTTGTGTGATGTCGTGGATACGCCGGAAGGTGATGACTCGGCCTTGCGCCCAAACCAGTGCATCGCGCTGATGCTTCCGACCTGCCCCCTGCCGGATGCGGACGGTCGCACCGCGCTCGCTGCCGTCACGGAGCAATTACTGACGCCGTACGGCCTTCGCACGCTCGCGCCGACCGATCCGGCGTATATCGGTCGGTATCGGGGTGGTCCGGTCGAGCGGGACGGCGCATACCATCAGGGGACGGTTTGGCCCTGGCTGCTCGGGCCATATGTGGACGCCTTTCTCCGACTTGGCGGGGTGCGGACGCAGGCCCGCGCACTGCTCGGTCCGCTCGTGGACACACTCAGGATGGCGGGGATCGGCTCGGTCAGCGAAGTTTTCGATGCCGATGCGCCGCACGCTCCCGGTGGTTGCCCGATGCAGGCATGGAGCGTCGCTGCACTTTTGCGACTCTGGCTCGCCACCGGCGCGGACGACCAACCCGCTACCACGCCCGATGTCTCGGCAAGAAGTGTCACGCCATAAAAGGATGGGGGCCAACCACAAAAAGAGAACCCATACGGCCGGTGGGAAGGAGGAAGCGGGGACGCCGGCCGTATGCGGTTCTATTGATGGATACAATAGGTGACGCGAATCGGATCACTGCGTGTAATAGGTCGGCACCGGCCAGGGCTGTGAAGAAAGAATGCGCGGACCGGTCGGTTGCAGGCTACCATTGCGCGGCTCCTGCGTGATGCCGCACTGCACATAGGGATGGCTCATCGTCGGCACGTCCAACCGGACGACCGCAGACCCCTTCGCGTCCACCGTGAACGTCGTGATGCTGACGCGCGTCTGGTCGTCGAGCCGGAACCAGAGTTGGTATGTCCGGTCCGGCGGCAACGGAGGCAAGCGCCAAACAGACATCGCCGCCTGCTTGTGATCGGGCGTGAGATAGATACGCCCGGAAGCGTCCGGTGCATCCGGTTGCGGTGCCATCGCGTACGTCACCAACCCCGGCTGGCTCAAAATGTCCGAAATCGAGGTATCGGCGCGTGCCGGAGGCGGAGCGGGGCGCGCTTGCAGGCCGATATTCCAGACAAGCAAGAACAGGAGCGCGCACGCCGCGATGGCGGAAAGGAACCGATAGCGGACGGGCGCAAATGGCAGACGTCGCCGCGACCGCTCGCCCCGGATCGTGCGAAAGACCCCCTCGCGCAGAAAAGGTGGCGGCTCGCTCGGCGCGGCGGCGTAGGGGAGCATGCCAACGATGGAGCGATACTCCTCACAAAGGGTATTCGCTTCGGGATGCGCCGCCAGATAGGCGACGACCGCCGGTTGCTCATCGGGCGGCAGGGCGTCAAGGGCATAGGCAGCGATTGCCTCGGCCATTGCGTCCGGGATACCAGCAGGCGGTGAGGTGATTGGCTCATCGCTCATCGCGTCGCCTCCTCCCCGTGTTGCGGGTACGGACGCAGCGTGTGGAGGCGCGTCCGCAGGGTCTCCATCGCCGTCCGCATCCGCGACTTGACGGTGCCGAGCGGTTCGCCGGTCTGCGTGGCGATCTGCTGCTGCGTCAGGCCCCCGAAATAGGCGAGTTCAATCGCCTGCCGTTGCGCGAGGGGCAGCGTCGCCACCGCCTGCGAGATGACGTGCGCCAGCACGATTTGCTCGGTCGCATCCGTTTGCGATGGTTCGGGGAGCGTGCCGCCGTCGCTGATAAAGCTCCCATCGGCGATCTTCGCCTGTCGCTGACGGCTGCGGAGGACATCAAGGGAGCGGCGGCGGGCGATAGCGAAGAGCCACGCGCCGAATGCCCCGCGCGAGCGGTCAAAGTCCTTCGCATATTTCCAGAGGCGGAGAAAAGTGTCTTGCGCCACTTCCTGCGCTGTCAGTCGGTCCCCTGTGATGCGGAGGGCGAGCGAGTAAATCGAGGCGGCATAGCGGTCGTACAGCGTTCCGAGGGCAGTTTCGTCGCCGCGCGCGACAGCAGCAACGAGGGCTTCGTCCGTCGCAGGCATACCATTCGTATCCGTTATGGTCTGCGCGGTGGTCCGGCGTACCGCGCCATCTCCGGCGAGCGTGCCCGCCGTATCCGAGTTTCCCACAGGCACCAACCGCTCCCCGCTGATCGCCACATCGTTCTATCAAGCAGTACGTCCGCAGGATCGAAATGGATTGTTCCGGTAGCTCGCCGTCCGAAAGGCGCGATGATCGTTGCATGATCTCAGCATCCCAGTATACCGCCTGGTGTGATGGCGACAAACCGGTCGTTGCTCACACCATCGCATTCGGCCATAGTAGCGTCATGATTCTCGGCGGCGCGGGATTTCCGGCCTGCGACACCGTTTCGATGAATGGAGACCAACAGATGCGGACCTACGGCAGTCAGTCCCTCGTCGCACCGCTCAAGCGGGTAATGGTCAAGCGGCCCACGGAGAGCGCCGCTGATGCCGCACGTTGGCAAGAGTTCGGCTACCTCCACGCGCCAGATGCAGAGCGGCTGCG
>JBBSFO010000355.1:0-5689 GCA_038238655.1 Thermomicrobiales bacterium
CGGCCTGATGTATGTACCCAAGGCTCATGGTTGCCGTGGCGGCAGGGAGGGCGATTCAAGCATCGCCCCTACGAACCGAATACGTCATTAGCCCCCATGGAAGAATGATAGTACTTTCCGCTGGACGACGTTGCCTCCATGAGAAGGCTAAGAAACGGGCACGATGGTCAACGCTTTTTCTGTATACAGCGATGCTATCGAATGGGGAAATATCTCCCCGATTTGCGCGCGTTCCTTGACACCGGCGCGTCGCGTTCCTATCATGCCTTCAACAGTCTACGTCTCGCACACGGTCTCGCTCCGCCGCTACGTCCCGGAGAAGAACCTTCGTCGCTGCTGATGACGGTCGTGTGCGAGCATGAAGCCCTTCGCAATGGCGCGATACGGGGGAGACACCACAGATGCGCGGACCTCGTTTGCATCCCTCAACGTCCCGGCGTTCATCGTTGTCGCTCGTTCTTGCCCTCGCCCTGCCCATTTTCCTGTCCGCCTGTGCGTGGGGCGGCAATCATTCGCCCATTAACCCGCAGAGCGATCCGACACACACCGTCAACCGCCTCTGGTGGATCATGTTCTGGATGTCCGTCGCCATCGAGGCGTTGGTCGCCGGGCTGGTCGTCATCGCCCTGATCCGCTTCCGCCGTAAGGCAGGCGACCCCGATCCCGTGCAGATCAGCGGCAATACGCGCATCGAAATCGCCTGGACGATCGCCCCCGCGATGGTGCTCGTCGTCCTGCTCGTCCTCACGCTGACGACGATGGTCAACATCGCCGAGCCGAAAGGCACGACGATGCGCGTCACCGCAACGGGCCACCAATGGTGGTGGGAATTCGACTATCAGGGCATGAACATCGTCACCGGCAACGAGATACACATCCCGCTCGACGAGCCGGTACACATAGACCTGCGCTCCACCGATGTGATCCATGGCTTCTGGGTGCCGTCGCTCGCGGGGAAGCGGGATGTCATCCCCGGTCATGATAATTCGCTCTGGATCAGTGCGCAGAAGGCGGGGACGTACCGGGGCGAATGCACCGAGTTCTGCGGCCCCGAACACGCGAACATGAACTTCATCGTCGTCGCCCAGCCGCGCGCCGAGTTCGACGCCTGGGTACGCGGGCAGCAACAACCCGCCGCGACGGGCCAGACGGGTCTCGCCGCCGAGGGAGCGCAGACAATTCTCACGCAGGCGTGCGCGGGCTGCCACATGATCAACGGCGTCCAGGGATACAACGTCGGCAAGGTCGGGCCGAACCTGACGCACCTCGGCAGCCGCCAGTACATCGCGGCGGGCACGCTGGACAACACGCCGGAGAACCTCGCGCGCTGGATCCGTAACCCGCAGGATGTCAAGCCGGAAAACAAGATGCCGAATCTCGGCCTCGACGATGACACGATCAACAAACTTGTGGCCTATCTCGAAAGCCTGAAGTAACACTACGCGGGATCCGCGCCTATCAAGGGAGTCTGTAGCATGGCGACCATTACCACACCCGGCGTTTCCCTCGCCCCCCCGCCGACCTACGCACCCGGCAAGAGCGCCGGTGCCATCATCTGGGACTGGATGACGACGGTAGACCACAAGAAAATCGGTGTTATGTACATCTTTCTTGGGGTCATCTACTTCATCGTCGGTGGCGTCGAGGCGCTGCTGATCCGCGTGCAACTGGCGACGCCGGACGGCAAAGTCCTTACTCCGACGCAGTACGATCAGGTCTTCACGATGCACGCGACGACGATGATCTTCCTTTTCATCATCCCCGTGCTGGCGGGCTTCGCGAACTACTTTATCCCGTTGATGATCGGCGCGCGGGACATGGCCTTCCCGCGGCTCAATGCATTCGGCTTCTGGATGCTGCTCTTCGGCGGGCTGTTCCTCAACAGCAGTTTCCTCCTCGGCGGCGCGCCCGATGCCGGGTGGTTCGCGTACGCGCCGCTGACGGAACCGGCGTACAGCACCGGCCGGAGCATGGATTTCTGGGCCGCCGGCCTGACTCTGCTCGGTATCTCCTCGATTGCCGGCTCGATCAACGTGATCGTCACGACACTGAAGATGCGCTGCCCCGGCATGCGCTTCAACACCCTGCCGCTCTTCGTCTGGACGACGCTGGTGCAGAACTTTCTGCTCCTTTTCGCTCTGCCGAGCCTGACGACCGCCGCGATCTTCCTTCTGTTCGACCGCCACCTCGGCACAAGTTTCTTCAAGGCGGAGAGTGGCGGCGACCCGCTCCTCTGGCAGCATCTCTTCTGGGCTTTCGGCCACCCGGAGGTGTATATCCTCATTCTGCCCGTCTTCGGCATCATTTCCGAGGTTTTGCCCGTCTTCTCGCGCAAACCAATCTTCGGCTACATCTTCATCGCGTGGTCCTCGGTGGCAATTGGCTTCCTTTCATTCATCGTTTGGGTGCATCATATGTTCGCGACGGGCCTGCCGGATGTCGCCCTCGCCTTTTTCGCCTCCTCGACGACGCTGATCGCCATCCCGACCGCCGTCAAAGTCTTTAACTGGACGGCGACGCTCTGGGGCGGCAGCATCATCACCAAGACCCCGCTGCTCTTCGCGGTCGCCTTTTTGACGATGTTCCCGATTGGCGGCCTGAGCGGCGTCTCGCTCGCCGTTGTGCCCTTTGACTGGCAAATCACGGATACGTACTACGTCGTCGCACATATCCACTACGTCTTCTTCGGCGGTACGGCGCTCGGCATCCTCGCTGCCATCTACTACTGGTTCCCGAAGATCACCGGGCGGATGATGAGCGAGAAATTAGGTATCTGGAATTTCTGGCTCGTCTTCATCGGTCTCAACCTCACCTTCTTCCCGATGCACATGCTTGGTTTGCTCGGCATGCCGCGCCGCCAGTGGACGTACCATCAGGGGCTTGGCTGGAACCTGTACAACTTTATCGCCTCCATCGGGTCGTTTACCATTGCCCTGGGCATCCTGATTTTTCTCATCAATATCGTCCTTTCCTTCAAGCGGGGTGCGCGCGCGGGCGCAGATCCGTGGGATGCCTGGACGCTGGAATGGGCGACCGCCTCGCCGCCGCCGGAGTACAACTTCGTCAAGACGCCGGTGGTGCGCTCGCGCCGCCCGCTCTGGGACCAGAAGCATCCGGACGATCAGGATTGGATGCGCGGCGAACACTAGAACGGAGTGCTGAGTGCTGAGTACTGAGTACTGAGCATGTTCAGCCCTTTCGTGGAGGGCAACAAGAGTGCAGGGTGCGGAGCATGGACAGGATAAAGAAGCGCAGCGGATGGCGCTCGTCAGTGCGAATGGGCATGATGACGGCCATGCGCATGACGATGAACACGGTCACGATGAGGAGCACGAGCATATCCACATCCCACCGCCGAGTTTCTGGCCGATCGTGCTGGCGGGTTGCATCACGATCATGTTCGCGGGCTTCCTCAGCACGCTGGTGATCTCGGCGATTGGCGCGCTGCTCATTCTGATCGTGATGATCGCATGGGGGCTGGAGGGAAGCGAAAGCGTCCCACGGGCGCTCACCAATGTCACGGTGATCGGCGGCGGCGACGCCGAGGCCAAACTCGCGCCGGGTGCGCGCGTCATCACAAGCGATGGGCGGTTGGTCGGGCGCGTCACGCAAGCGTCGCAGGACTCGCCGCTCGTCAAGGCAGGATGGATCCCGACGCGCTACGGCTACCTTGCCCGCTCCGTTATTGATCATATCGAAGAAGGCGCGATCATTCTAACGCTCACCGAGCAGCAGGTTCGCGAGCGTGGCAATGTGGACACAACCCCCGCCGGTCCTGTCACGAACCGGGTCGTCACGACTACCGATCGCGGCATCTAAGCAGGCACGAGGAAGGATACGGGACCATGGTCGTTGCACGGGCTGCGGAACAGGACATCAAGCGCGCGCCGCTCCCGCAGCCGGAAGTTGCCGGGCAGGGGCGATCGGTCAACTGGTGGGGCATCCTCGCGATGATCGCCTCCGAGGTGATTTTCTTCGCCAACCTGATCATCGGCTACCTGTACCTGCGCGTGCGCGCGGGCCAGTGGCCGCCCGAAGGGATCGAACCGCTCGAACTACTCCTCCCGACGATTAACACCGCCATCCTCCTGTCGAGCGCCCTGCCGATGCATGGCGCGCACCTCGCGATTCGCCGTGGCGACCGCAAGGGGATGCAAAAGGGCCTGATCCTCGCTGCTGTGCTCGGCATGATCTTCATCGGCGGTCAGGCGTGGGAATACACGCACGCGCCCTTCTCACTCAAAAGTGGCACCTTCGGCTCGACCTTCTTCACGCTGACCGGCTTTCACGGCCTACATGTCGTCGTCGGTATCATCCTGATCGTGATTTGCTATCTACGCTCGCTGCGTGGCAGTTTCAACCGTGAGCATCACTTCGGCGTCGAGGCAGCCGCGATGTACTGGCACTTCGTGGACGCGGTCTGGGTGATCCTCTTCGGTGTGCTGTATCTGCTCTGAAACACCCCCACCCCCGGCCCTCCTCACTGACCAGAGGGTGCCCGCGATGGAGAGGAAGCGACCTCTGATAGATCGAGGCGTATGGGGAATGCTACAGTATTTCACGCGAGACACCCCTCTCCATCGCAATGGAGAGGGGCCGGGGGTGAGGGTTCCGCTTACGCCAGGTACTTCTTGAACCATCCCAGCGTACGCGTCCATGCTTCCAGTGCGGAGGCGGGGACGTAGCCGAAGCCGCCCGCGAAGGGGCGGGTGTCGTTGTTGAAGGCGTGGCCGGTGTTCTCGAAGACCTTGAAGTCCAGCGGTTTACCGGAGGCCTTCGCCGCATCCTGGAAGGCCGGAATGCCCTGCGAGAGCTGGTCGAGCGCGCCGTAGTTGCCCATCAATGGGCAGGTCAGGCTCGCTGCCTCCTTCGTTGGGTCAACACGCCCCGGCGCATTGTTGGTGGAAAGCTGACCATAGAAGGCAACTGCGGCATCGAACCCCTTCACTTTTTCCGCCGAGATCATCACGATCCGGCCGCCGAAGCAGAAGCCGGTGATGCCGATCTTCGACGCGCCGACGCCCGTGCCTTTGAGGTAGGTCACCGCCGCCGTGACATCGCCGAGCATCTGGTCGTCGGTCAGTCGGCCAATCGCGGCGGTCGAATCCTGCGGCGTGTTGAAGGCCATCGTCCCACCCTCGCGCGAAAGCAAGTCCACACCGAGGCCGATATACCCTTCCTTGGCGAGGCGGCGTGCCACATCCTTGATGTGATCAGTCAGCCCCATATTTTCGTGGATGACGATGACGGCCGGGAAGGGGCCGGTTCCTGTTTTCGGAGGGGCCTCGTAGGCGATGATGTCCGCCGCACCGCTCTTGAACTGCACCATCTTTGCGTTCACCTGATCCGCCGCAACACCGGTCGCAACGGGTTGCCCCGCGACGGCGGAACTGGCAGTCGTCGTGCCCGCCGGAGCGGCAACCGAACCAGCGGGCCGAGTGCCTGCGGCCGCACTTGCACCGGCAGCAGTGGTACCGGGGGGCGCTTGCGTCGCGGCAGCGGCTGATCCACTCGTTGCTGCGGGCGGGGCCGTCGTCGCGGCTACGGCGCTCGGGGCGCTCGGGCTGGCTACCGGTGCGGCAGCGGATCCGGCGGCGCGCGTCGCGGCGGTCGTCGGTGCGGCCGTTGCGAACGGTGTCGCGGTCGGGCCACTCCCACCGCATGATTCGAGGAGCATCGTCGCTGCAGC
>JBBSFO010000356.1:0-5658 GCA_038238655.1 Thermomicrobiales bacterium
CCTCCTTTCTGGCATCTCTGGGCGGGAGCATGGGGCGCGGATCGGCGCTAGTCCGGCGATGCCTCCATAGACACATCGCGTCTGATAAGGACATCCCCCGGTGCACACCTCCCGATTGCGGCTCTTCGTGCCGCGCACTTACAGCAGTGCCGCAATCTCCCGCGCGGCGCGATATGCACCGTCGGCTTCAACCGTGCGGTAGCGGACGGGCGTGGAAACTGCCCGCGCCAGTCGCTCGGCAATCGTCCCGGCGCTCGCCTCGGCAAACGGCACGCGCGCCCACTCCGGCACCCCGTAGTGCTCGAGGCGGTGGGCGACGTGCCGGTTCTGCTCGAAGTGTCCGGTGAGCGGGAAATAAAGGAAGGGTCGCCGCGCCGCGACCAGTTCCATCGTCGTGGAAAGGCCGCCCTGCACGAGCGCGACGTCGCATGCCGCCAGCATCTCGTGGAGGTTGTGCACGTAGCCGCGATACTCCAATCCCGGGTGCTGCGGCATCTCCGCCGGATCAATCCGTGGCCCGCACACGACGACCAGACGCACGCCGGGGAGACGCGCGCGCATGCACGGGAAGGCGTCGACGATGCGCCGCAGCAGGCCGGCGCCGACGCTCGTGCCGCCCACCGCCGCCACCGCGACGCGCTCCTCCGGTCGGAAGCCGAAACGCCCGCGCAGCGCCCCCCGGTCGCCGAGCGCATCGGGATCGGACGGGCGGATATAGCCCGTGAAGGTGAAGTGCCTCGCAGTCCAGTCGCGGATCGACGGCAAGCCGTCGCCGAAGGCGTCCGGCACAATGTCGTCCGGGTTGCCGATGAAGAGCGCCCTGTCGCGCACGCGCGGGTAGCGGGAGACCTGCGCGATCATCTCGGCGTTGTAGTCCGCGGTCAGGGTCGCCTCGCGGTCGTCCGGCGCGGGCGCCATCGGCAGGTAGCCGACGAAGTCGGTCAGCCACGCGAAGGGCGCGGTCTTCAGCTCGGGGTTCTCGTGCAGATAGTAGTCGAGGTCCCATGCCTCGTCGCCGATCCACAGGTCGTAGTTTCCCGCACGGGCCGCGTCGAGGAAGACGTGGAAGTTCGCCAGCAGGATCTCGTCCATGTCCCGCAGCGCGCGGAAGACCTGGAGCGTGTGCGCGCCGCCCATCGCTGATTCGATGTGGCGCGACTCCCCGGCGAGACGGGCGCTCAGGGGATGGATGCGCTCGCCTCGAGCCTCGAGTACCGTCGTGACGGGATGCTGCGCGAGCCAGTCGATCTGGAGTCCGGGGACGCGCGCCCGCAGTGCGTCGGCGATCGCCACATCCCGTTGGGCATGGCCCAGACCGATCGGGCTGCTGACGTAGAGGGCCCGCTTCGGTCGGATTGTCGCCCGCTGCCAGGTCTGTTTCGCTGACGCGTCGTGCCCGATGAACGCGTGGATCAGCGTATTGACCTTGACCGGGTCGCGCAGGTGTGGCGCGTGCCCGCACCCTTCGAGCGCGACGAGCGACGAACCGGCGATGGCGGCGTGGATCGCCTCGCCGTTGGCGAGCGGGATGATGCGGTCCTCCGTGCCGTGGAGGACGAGCGTGGGGCAGTGGATCGCGGCGGCGAACGCGGCCATGCGCGGTGTGGCGCTCTCGACGATCGTCGGGATGAGCACAGCGGGCGTCGTCTCCAGTCCCCAGGCGACGGCGTCCTCGATCCCCTTGGTCGAATGGGGCTCGCTGAGGGCGTTGCGGAAGAACCAGTCGACGAAGTCGGGGTAGTCCGTTTGCCAATAGATCGCGTTGAACTTGTTCCCGCCCGCGAAGTCGGGCGGCGCGGCGAGGAAGGTGGCGAGGTCCTGGCGCGGCGCGCCGTCGAGGTTCGCCCCCGGGCCGATCAGCGCGAGGTGCGTGATACGATCGGGGTGCTCAGCGGCGACTTGCATCGCCCACCGCGACCCGGCGGACCAGCCGATCAGCGCGGCCCGCGCGATTCCCAGTGCGTCCATCACCGCGACGGTATCGCGCGCGAAATGGTCGGTCGTGTAGCCGCCGACCGGGCGGTCGGACTTGCCGTTGCCTCGCCCGTCGAAGGCGACGACGCGGAACCCCCGCCCCGCGAAGTATGGGATCTGCATCTTCCAGCACCGGCTATGTACGACGCTCCACGTCGGCAGGAAGAGGAGCGTCCGCGTCGCGTCCGCGTCCCCGAATACCGCGTAGGCGATGCGGGTATGGTCCTCAGGGTTCGTCGCGAACCCCGTTGCGATGGGATCAACAGCGGGCATGTTCCCCCTACTCCCTAACAATTACCTCAGTTCACGCACGACTATCTAGGTTCTTCCTCCGCATGCGACAGTGCCTTTGCAGCTGCTTCCGCCTCGCGCGCCTCCAGCCAGTCGCCGATCGTGTCGAGGATGGCGAAGTATTGCCCCTTCTGCTCGCTCGCCCCGGCGAGATGCTGCACCTCCATCCCGAGCCAGAAGCTCACCACGGTGCTCGCGACGATCTCCGGCGGCACCGTGACGCCGAGCGCGGGGAGATAGCGCCGTGCCGCCTCCTCGATCAGCGACTGCCAGGCGGTCATTTTCTCCTGCACCTGCGCACCGATCTCCGGGGCGGTATGGCCGAGTGCATACTGCTCGTGGATGATCCGCACGTAGCCGTCGGCGAGGTCCTGGCGATAGTAGGCGACCGCCTGCCGCCACTTCGTGCTGAGCGGCGTGTCGCGGTCCTCGTACATCGCGCGCTGCCGCGCGTACTTCTCGCGCTCGAGCGCGCCGTAGAGTTCGGGGAGGAACTTGCGCTTGGAGCCGAAGTGATAGTTGAGCGAGGCGACATTCGTCCCTGCCTCCGCCGCGATGGCGCGTGCGGTGAGGCCGCCGTAACCATCGCGCGCCAGGATGCGCAGCGCGGCGGCGAGGATCAGGTCGCGTGTGGCGGCACGCACCGGTTTGGGATTGTCGTTGTGAACGTCCGTTTCAAACATGTGTTCATCTTATGATCCACGCGACCGAATGTCAAGCGCTTGTGACTGAGGCCCGAAACAACGCAGAATCCAATACAGTCGTACGCGAGCGAATCGCAAATCAGCGACGTGTATCGAAGGGAATAAGCAATCAGGGATGCCGGTGATCTTCCCGCAGTGATCGGTCCCGAGGGCGAGCGCTACCTACACGACCGGCTCGCGCTGCTCAGCGCAACTGCGGGACGTCGACCGACTGGCCGCAGGGGGGAATGTTGCCCGAGACCGACCTCGCCGACGAACTCCTGAAGGTCAAGCCGCTCACCAAGAGCGCGCCGGAGGAAGCCGAGCGACTCGAGGAAGCGATAGGTCACGGCGGGGCTGAATAAAGGAGAAGCGAAGAACAGCTTGGCCCGCGCGGTCTGCTTCAATCGACTGGGAGAAATCCGCGACCGCACCTATGACCAGCAACGCTATCGCGCCAGCGGCCTGAACCTGGTGATCGCGGCGATCATCCTGTGGAACACCGTCTATTTGGAGCGCGCGGCCACAGCGTTACGCCAGCACGGTCAGGTGATCGACGAGGGGTTACTCACCCACGTCGCGCCGGTACACTGGAACCATATCAACCTGACGGGCGATTACACCTGGCGACCGAATAAGCGCGTCGAGAAAGGCGGCTTCCGCTCCCTGCGGCCTGTCGCAGGGTCTTAGCGTACAATATTCTCCCTTTCGCCAAACGACCCCATTTGCTCATCCGCCATGTGTCATCCCCTGTGCTTACTTCATTTCCTGCGTTCGCCCGTCTTGTCTTGCCGACGCCGTTGGTGCCGACGGAACATATTTTTCGCGTTTGTGACTCCATCACCCCATTAGAGGATCGCGATAATCGCTGCGAGCGTGACGATACTGATAAGGGTTGAGAAAAGCACTGTCGCCGTGACGAACGTCGGCAGCAGATCGTGCTCGAAAGCGATGATCGAGGCGAGCACGGCGGCGGGCATAGCGGACTGGAGGACGCCCGCGTCCCGCGCGAGGCTCGTCAGGTGGAACGGAATCGCGATCAGCGCGGCGAGCGCGGGCCCGCCGAGCAACCGGATCAGGCTCGCGCCAAGCATATTGCCGTCCAGCCGGGGGATGCCCGCGCCCGCCAACTGCACGCCCAGGGCGATCAACATCACCGGCACCATCGCCCCGGCAAGCAGTCCGGCCGGGCGCTCGATGACGAGCGGCGGGTGAACATTGAACGCATTAAACAGCAGCGCGGGCACGACCGCGATGACTGCGGGCGTTTTCACCACCGCGAGCAGCGAGCGGAGATTGCTGCCGTGATGCCAGTTCGCGGCGGCGACGCCGATGATGAAGGAGATCGTGGACATCGCGATAAAGTAAATCGTCGCTGCCACAAGTGCATCCGGCCCGAAGGCAAACTGCACGATGGGCAAGCCGAAGTTGCCGACATTGGGAAAGACAGCAATCAGCACATATGCACCCGTCATCTGCGGCGAGCGTTTGAACAGGCGCGCGATGACAATCGCCGCCGCCGCGCACGCAACCTCGACAACGCTGATATACAAGACAATTCGTCCGGCGGTTGCCGCATCAATCCGCGAGGTCGTCAGCACACTGAAGGTGAACGATGGGACGAGCACAAAGTACGCGACGCGTGACAGTGTACGCGCCTCCAACCCCAGTCGTGGCCCGACGACATAGCCGATGGCGACCAGCGCGAAGACCGGGATGAGGATGTTCAAATAGATCTGCGGCAGTTGCCCCACGCGGCGCTCCCAATACGCCGGTGATTCCGGCGCGACACTATAGCACGACCGATCCCTCCTCCTTCCCGTGGGCGGCAAAAGAGCCAGGAAATTCAGCATAGTCGTCCACTCTCTTGGCCATAGGCTAACACTATGGAAACGGCGAGATTCAGTAGGAAATTCCTGCGTTAGCGTTGTGCAGATGCACGGCGGATGGTATCCTTTGTTGAGTAGGAAATGTACAGGTTTCGAACCAACGAGAGTTGAGCAGTGATGCGACCCAGGCAGCACCATCACATGCAGTATTGGCAGATAACGCGCAGCGCGGGCGAGGATTTCGCCCGCGTTTTTGTTGCGACCGTTTGACGGCACGACGAGGAGGCAAGGAGCGGCATGAGTACGACGACGGCAACGGATTTTGTTCTCAGGATCGGCGGTGAGTCCGGCGATGGTATGGTGACCATCGGCGACATCATCACGGCAGTCGCGGCGGACCACGGCGCGTGGGTACACACCTTCCGCACCTTTCCGGCGGAAATCCGGGGCGGACCGGTGCTCTTCCAACTTCACGCGGACACGCGGCCCGTCCTGTCGGTCGGCGATCAGGTGGACGTGCTGGTGACGCTGAACAAGGAGGCGTGGACGCTCAATCATCACGACCTCCGGCCCGACGGCGCCTTGATCTTCGACCCGTCCGAATACCAGCCGCCCTCCTGGTTCATGGGCTCCAAGTACGAAGTGCCCGCTGTCGAACTGGCGAACAAGGCCGGGGCGAAGCGCGGCAAGAACATCGTCATCATCGGCGCGATTGCCAAACTCTTCGGTCTCGACAAAGAAGTCGCACTGGAGACGATCCGCAAAAAACTCGGCAAGCGCGCCGAACTCCTGCAAGGCAACATTGACTCCTTCGAGGCGGGCTATGATTACGCCGGGTCGCTGATGAAGGGCGACCGTTTCGGTTTCACCTTCCCGGAAAC
>JBBSFO010000357.1:0-5652 GCA_038238655.1 Thermomicrobiales bacterium
GAAACGCTCGCCATGCGGGCGGCGACCATCGCGGCGAGGCCCTGCGCGAGGGTATATTCGGGTCGCCAGAGGCCCTGCCGGATAAGTCGCTCATTCGACAGGCGGGAGATGCGGACATCGCCCGCGCGGGCCGGGCCGTACTCGACCGTCGGCGTCACGCCGAGCGCCTGCCCGACGTACCACGCGAGGTCATTGATCGTCGTTTCCGCTCCACTCGCGACGTTCCAGATGCCCGAGCAGTTCCACGACAGGGCGGAGCGCACCGCCGCCGCCACGTCCGCGACGAAGACGAAATCGCGCACCTGCTCGCCGTCGCCGTTGACGTGCAGTGCTTCCCCGCGCGACAGGCGATCCACGAAGGTGGCGATCACGCCGCCGTCCGTGCCGACGCGCTGACGTGGGCCGTAGACATTGGCGGGCCGGAGGATGGCATAGGAAAGGCCGCTGAGGGCGACGTACCCCTCGGCAGCGAGCTTGTGCACGCCGTACGGGCTGAGCGGGGCGGGAAGCGTCGTCTCGTCGGCGCGGACGGCTGTATCGCCGTAGACTGCGCCACCGGACGAGAAGAAGACGAGGCGGCCAACGCCCGTCGCCTGCGCGCAACGCACGACATTCTCCGTGCCGACGAGGTTCACCTGCCGGTCAAAGACCGGGTCGGCGACCGAGTGCGGCACCGAGGTCTGCGCGGCGCAATGAATGACTGCATCGAACGCGCCCTCGGCAAAGACGTGCATCAGCGCGGGATCGGCGATGTCGCAGGCGACAAATGGCACGCCGATGGGCAGGTTCGCGCGGTCGCCGCCGGAAAGGTCATCCACGACCGCGACGCGCCACCCGTCCTGCAACAGCGTCTCAACGACGTGGCTGCCGATAAAACCGGCGCCACCGGTGACCAGAACGTTTCGTCCATTCCCCGTTTGCATTGCTTAATTCCCCTTCGCCGGCGGGAGGCCGAGCATTTCACTGACCGTCACGAACCGATACCCGCGCGCTTTCAGCGTTTCGATAATTGTCCGCACCGCCATCGCCTGCTGGCTCCGGTCGGTCCCCAGGCGGGTGTTATCGCCATCATGCAGCAGGATGATGGCGCCAGACTGAACACGATCCACCGTCCGCATGACAATTGTGTCAGCCCCCGGTTCGTCCCAGTCGTTCGATTCGACATCCCAGCCGATCGCCCGTAAGCCATGCTCAGCCACCGCACGGAGGGACCACGGCGTATGAAAGCCGTTCGGCGCGCGATACAGGCGCGGCAGTGTGCCCGTAATTCCCCGCAAAATGTCATTCGTCCGCGCCGCGTCGTTATACCGCAGATCGAGCAGCGCGTCCCGCTTACGGTGCGCGTATGAATGGTTGCCGATCTCGTTCCCGTCGGCGGCGATACGGCGGACTGTTTGCGGCTCGCGCTCCGCGTTCATCCCGACACAGAAGAAGGTCGCATGCACCCCCGTCTGCTTCAACACGTCGAGGATTTGCCCGGTATATGGGTCGTTCGGCCCGTCATCGAAGGTGAGCGCGACGACTTTCTCCGTACGTGACCCATGCACATAGATGTCGCCAAAGAGCTGCGACGACGGCGTCCGTGCCGCGTACATCCCGTAGGCGAGCGGCGCGAAGACGACCAGCGCCATCAGCCAGACGAACCGCGCCTTCGGCGTCAGCAGCCCGTGCGACCGCGCACGTCGTTGCTGCGTCCGCACGGTCATGTGGCGGGGCATTTACCCACCCCCAGCCTCTCCCGGCACGGGAGGGGAGTTTGGCTCACCCGCTCTGCGGGCGAGCGAAGATGACACGATGCCATCTCCTACGGCTCCCCCCTCCCGTGTCGGGAGGGGGGTCGGGAGGGTGGGTTCCCCCGCCACCCGGAAGGCCCGCACATCATAGATGACGTAACGCTGCGCCGGGTCACGGTAGACGGCGCGGGCGAGGTCGCGCTGCGCGAGGCCATCGAGCAGTTGCTGCTCATTCGTGTGGTACTGCGCGAGGTAGCCGCGTTCGATGGCAACGTAATCAACCTGCTTGTTTGTCAGGAAGTCCCGGTACTCGTTCTCCGTCCACGAGCGGCGGAACATGCTTTCAGAGAAGAACTCGTTGGCGAGGTGCGCGCCGTGGCGAAGGAAGTAATACTGCCCGTCCTCGAACTGGTTGGGTTCCATCACGCGATAGGTCGCACGCGCGTCGAACTGGTCGGAGGCGAAATAGGGGGCGTAGATGTCGTGCGACTGTTTGAACAAACCGTCGTAGCCGCCTTGCGCGTAGCCGAACGCACCGTTCACCATGACAATGGAGAAGACCAGTCCGGCGATCCAGACGGCGAAGATCGGCCGGTACCAGCGGCGGAGATAGACGACGAGCCAGGTCGCGAGGAATGGGAAGGCCAGTACCGTCGCCCGGCGCACGAAGCCGTCCGCGATGGACGAGACGATCACGCGGGTCGAGTTCTCCGCGAGTGCGGGCGTGCCGCGCGCGAGCAGCAGCGCGGGCAGGCTCGCCAGCCCCGCCAGCAAACCGATGACAACAAAGCGCAGCCGCCGCTTCGGCTCTCCCAGGAAATGCGCCGCGAGGTAGCAGAGCGCGCCGATGCCGCCCGCCAGCGGGTGCGTCGTGATGCAGAGCCAGAGCAACACGCCCGCCGCGCTATCCCGCTTGCGGTCAAGTGCGATCACAAAGAGAAAGAAAAAGAAGGCCGACCAGAGAAACGGGAATTGAAAGGCGAGCAGACCATCGAGGTAAAAAGGGTTGAGGAGGAAAAGCAGCATCACCCACGGATCACGCATCACGGGCCG
The DNA here is from genome assembly GCA_038238655.1 of Thermomicrobiales bacterium. GTDB lineage: Bacteria > Chloroflexota > Chloroflexia > Thermomicrobiales > JALYUS01 > JALYUS01. The sequence continues at coordinate 2,787 of JBBSFO010000357.1, forward strand.
GGCAACGCATGCCGCGATCGGTGTCCCGACAGCGGCGATCACCATCAGCAGCGTGACGCCCCAGTCGTGAAACAGCGGCCAAATCAACGCGCCGAGCAGCCACGGCACAAGGCCATACGGGAAGGTCACCGCCCGACCACCGTCGAGCGATGGGATATGGCGGGGGATGCCATTGCCACTCCACACGCGCTCCTGGATGAACCAGACATGCGCGTAGACGCTCATCGAGTCATCGCCTAAAAAAATGCGCTTGACCGCCACGAGGAAGAGCACGACGAACAGCAACGCAAAGAAAAAGCCGGGCAGCCACGGCCCCCATCGCTCCTTGATCCCCGGCGGACGGTTGCGCTGCGTCATCACCCGCCACCACGCCAGTGGCATGGCAATCAGGTCAATGACGACGTCCTTCATTCGCGTGTTGGAGCGGTAGACCGGCACGGGGACGCGGTGATTGTTGCCGAGTTTGTAGCCGAGGCGCGGGAAGATCATCGCCAACTCGACCGTTTCGCTATAGCGGTAGCCTTCGTAGTAGCGCGTCGCCTCGCCAAGCGGCCCAGCGCGGAAGACACGGTAGCCGGACTCGACATCGTAGAACCGCTGCCCGCTCCAGAGCGTCGCCCACGTGGACATCAGCCAATTGCCGAGTTTCTTGTAGCCGGGATAGAGTGAGAAGTCCCGCCGCGCCATCAGGCCGTCCAGCCCGTCGCGCTCCAATGCTCCCACCAGGGCGGTCACATCGTCCGGGTCGTGCTGGCCGTCCGCATCCACCGTCAGAATCAAATCGCTCGCGTCGAGCCGCCCTGCCGCGACCTCCGCGCGGACGAAGCGGAAGGCTGCGCCGTATCCCGCCGACAGGCCCCGGTTCGCGTCGAAGGCAATGAGCGAGGCGTGCGGCTTGTCCGCGATCCACCGCGTGACGATGGCGCGCGTTTCGTCTCTGCTGCCGTCGTCCACGACGATCACGCCGTCCACCATTGGATAAAGTCGCGTCAGCACACCCTCGACCGTCGGCGCTTCGTTGTACGCGGGCACGACGGCGATCAGCCGCCGCTCGACCGCACGCGACCCACCGGTATCCGACGGAATCGCGAGCATACGGGGCGCTCCCCAGGTCCCGTGCACACGGAGGTCGTCCACATCGCGGTGAACGCGCCGTCTCAGCATTCGCTCCTCTTCCCACTCCCTCACCGATCGACAACAACGAACAACGGGAATTATATCGCACTCTCCACCCCGATCCTTTCAGGATATGCGATGCGACATGACGCGGGAATGAATGGCGATGGACGGACAGTCAAAGCGGGGTACGTCACCGCGTGAGGTGACGTTTTTGGAGGCCTTGCCATGTGTGGCCGCGTCCAGCACAGTCACGTACTGGATTTTACACCTGCTTGATATGTGAAACGTGGCCAGAGGCACACCCGTGTCTTCATCAGGAATGGCAGTCCGAGAGCCTGATCCCACGAAACGATAGTGGATCATACTCGGTACATAGAGGAGCACCATAATGAATGAGCAATCGCAATCGCAGACCCCGCGCCGGATTGGCCGCCGACAGCTGCTGCAACTCGGAGCGGCGGCGGTCACTGTCGCGGCGCTCGACGCATGCAGCCGCGCCTCTTCCGCCACGACGACTCCCGCATCTGCGCCATCCGCCACGGGGAGCGCAGCGGCAGCGGGATCGGTCGCACCGACGCCCCCCACCAGCAGTGCAGTCGTGGCGACATCGCCGGTCACCGGCGCAGCGGCCACCTCCGCTCCGGCGAGTGTGACGAGCGCGGCAACGGGAAGCCGACCGAATATCGTCTTTATCAACACCGACGATCTCGACATGGCATCCCTTCCCACCATGCCGAAGCTGAAGTCCCTGCTGGCGGATCAGGGGACGACGTGCACGAACTTCTTCGTCAATGTCTCGCTCTGCTGCCCATCGCGCAGCACCTTCCTGCGCGGGCAATACGCGAGCCACACGCAGGTGCTCACCAACGGTGGTGATAACGGCGGCTACGAGCGAGCGCACACCGTCGGCATCGAGAACTCGACAATCGCGACGTGGTTGCAGGCGGCGGGATATCACACCGGGCTGATCGGCAAGTACCTCAACGGCTATGGCGCGTCCAAGAGCGGGACGCCGGATACGTACATCCCGCCGGGTTGGAGCGAGTGGTACGGTGCGACGGGTGGCGTCGCGTATTTCGATTATGCCCTGAATGAGAACGGCAAGATCGTCAAGTACGGCAAAAACCCACAGGATTACCAGACGGACGTGGTCTCCGGCAAGGCAACAGATTTCATCACGCGCGCGGCGGGGAACCCGGCCCCATTCTTCCTCTATATCGCCCCCAAAGCGCCGCACGGCCCCGCGACGCCCGCGCCGAAGTACGCGAACGCCTTCCCAGACGCGAAAGCGCCTCGCCCGCCCTCCTACAACGAGCAGGATGTGAGTGACAAGCCCCAGTGGGTGCAGCACCTGCCGCTTCTCGACGACAAAGCGCAGGGGCGGATTGACCAGGCATATCGGATGCGGATCCAGACCATGCAGTCCGTGGAGGATCTCGTCGAGAATGTCATCAACACCCTGCGGACGACGGGAAAGCTCGACACTACGTACATCGTCTTCTCCTCGGATAACGGCTTCATGCTCGGCGAGCATCGGGACCCCAGCGGGAAGCAGGTCCCATACGAGGAGAGTTTCCGCCTGCCGCTGTTCGTGCGCGGGCCGGGGATCGCGGCGGGGAAGACGATGGACCAGATCGTCGGCAATGTGGACTTCGCGCCGACCTTCGCCCAGTGGGGCGGCGCGAGTGTGCCGGACTTCGTGGACGGACGCTCGTTTGCGCCGCTCCTCGCCGGAGGCGCGGTGGAC
>JBBSFO010000358.1:0-5633 GCA_038238655.1 Thermomicrobiales bacterium
GCGCTCGCCGCGCCGAACTGGTGCGCGCAGAAGATCCAGCCGAAGATGACGCCGACGTGCTTGCGTCCGAAGATGTCGGCGGCAAGCGCGGCGGTCGGCGGCACGGTGGCGATGTAGTCGAGGCCGAAGAAGACGGCGAAGATCGCCAGCCCGGCGAAGTTGTTGAAGAGCGGCAAAAGGAAGAGCGAAAGGCCGCGAAAGGTGTAGTAGATCGCGAGCAGTTTGCGCGGGTCATAGCGGTCGGTCAGGACGCCGGAGCAGAGCGAGCCGATGAAGTTCATCGCACCCATCAGGGCGAGCGCGCCCGCAGCGGTCGTCTGACCGATGCCGTGATCCACCGAGTGGGCGATGAAGTGCGTGCCGATCAGGCCATTGGATGTCGCGCCGCAGATGAAGAAACTGCCCGCCAGCAGCCAGAATTCCGGCACGCGCACCGCCCGGCCCATGATGCCGCCCGTCGCCTCCGCCTCCGGCACGGTCGCCGGTTGCGGCGCGCCGCCGTAGGGTTCGAGGCCGACATCGGCGGGGCTGTTCTCCATCAGGAAGAGCACCGGGATCAGCACCACGAGCGCGACCCCGGCGAGCACGAGCACCGCACCGCGCCAGCCTATCGTGACGACGAGGCGAACATTCAGTTGCACGAAGAGCAGCTGCCCGGCGGAAGTCGCCGCGCCGAAAATGCCCATCACGACGCCGCGCCGCGCGACGAACCAGCGGTTCGCCACCGCCGCGCCGAGTACCGTCGCTGCCATTCCGGTGCCGACGCCGCTGACAACCCCCCAGAGCAGGTCGAGTTGCCACAATTGCGTCATCGTCGCGCTGGTCGCTGCGCTGACAACGATCAGCAGCAGCCCCGCCATCATCAGGCGGCGCGCGCCGAGACGAGTAATCAGTCGTCCGCTGGTCGGCCCCATCAGGCCAAACAGCAGCAGGCCGATCGCGACGGCGAACGAGATGCCCGCGCGGCTCCAGCCGAATTCCTGTTCGAGCGGATGGATCAGCACGCCGGGAACGGAGCGCTCCCCCGCCGAGGTGATCAGCGTCAGCGCCGTGACGCCGACGACGATCCAGCCGTAATAGATGCGCCCACCTATTCTTCGTTGCATTGCCACTCCACCTTCCCTGATCGCACGACGGGCCGATGACAAGGATACGCGCGGATCGGTCGGCTGCGAAAGGGCCAATCGCGATGATACGGTGCATCCAATTGCTGCCCTCCCATAACACCATGAAATGGCAGAACATTCCGATTGTGGCACCGTGCGTGCAAAGGGAGCAACGCAGCGGCGACAACGCGTGTCGGTTCGTTATGGCGGGCATCGCGAGGGAGAAGGCGCATGGGGACGGTGCGGGTGATGCCACGGCAGGCGAATGGGCGCTTCAAGGAGTGGCTGCTCGAAGGCCAAACCGAGCGGACTGCGGGGCCGCACGCCCGCCCTGCGGAACACCATACGCACCCGTGGTGGCAGGTGATGTGCCTCACCGGCGTGGATTATTTCTCCACCCTCGGCTACCAGCCGGGGATCGCGGCGCTCGCGGCGGGGCTGCTCGCGCCCGTCGCGACGCTGATCCTCGTGCTCGTGACGCTCGTCGGCGCGCTGCCGGTGTATCGCCGCGTCGCGGCGGAAAGCCCGCACGGCGAAGGCTCCATCGCGATGCTCGAACGTCTGCTCAGTTGGTGGAAGGGGAAGCTCTTCGTTCTCTGCCTGCTCGGCTTCGTCGCGACGGACTTCATCATCACGATCACGCTGTCCGCCGCCGACGCGAGCGCGCACGTCATCGAAAATCCGTTTGTGCCGAGCGCCATCCACGGTCAGCGCATCGCGATCACGCTCTTTCTCGTCGCGCTGCTCGGTGCGGTCTTTCTGCGGGGATTCGGCGAGGCGATCTACCTCGCCGTCGGCCTCGTCGGCGTCTATCTCCTACTCAATTTCGTCGTCGTGATCGCCAGTTTCCGCACCATCTTCGCGCATCCGGTCGTCGTCCACGACTGGAAGGACGCGCTGTTTGCGAGCCACGGCAACCCGCTCGCGATGGTCGCGATCTCGCTCATCCTTTTCCCCCGACTTGCCCTTGGCCTGTCAGGGTTCGAGACCGGTGTGGCGGTGATGCCGCTGGTGCGGGGCGGTGCGAACGACGACCCTATGCACCCAGCGAGCCGCATCCAGAACACGCGCAAATTGCTCGTGACGGCGTCCATCATCATGAGCGTCTTTCTCCTCACAACCAGTTTCGCCACGACGGTGCTGATCCCGGCGGACCAGTTTAAGGAAGGCGGCCAGGCGAACGGACGCGCTCTCGCATACCTCGCGCATGAACGGCTCGGCAGCGGTTTCGGCACGCTCTACGACATCAGCACGATCCTCATCCTCTGGTTCGCGGGTGCGTCGGCGATGGCCGGCCTGCTCAACATCGTGCCGCGCTACCTGCCGCGCTATGGCATGGCGCCCGACTGGACGCGGGCGACGCGCCCACTGGTCCTCGTCTTCACTGCCATCGCCTTCGCCGTCACGTTGCTCTTTCATGCGGATGTCAACAAGCAGGGCGGCGCGTACGCAACGGGCGTGCTCGTACTCATCACATCGGCGGCGGTTGCCGTGGCGCTCGCCGTCCGCCGGACGCGCAACCGGTCGCTGCTGATCGCCTTTGTCGTGATCGCCTTCGTGTTCGCGTACACGACCGTTGTTAATGTCTTCGAGCGGCCGGATGGGGTGAAGATCGCCTCGTTCTTTATCGGCGCGATCATCGTCACGTCGTTTATCTCCCGCGTGCGCCGCTCGACGGAGTTGCGAGCGACGGAGATCGTCCTCGACGAGACGGCACGACAGTTCATCGAGGAGGCGGCGGCGCGCGATGGCACGATGCGCTTCATCGCCAATCAACCGGATGCACGCGACATCGGCAAGTATTTCGAGAAGGAGAAGGAGCAGCGGGAAGATAATCACATTCCGCCGGACGATCCGGTCCTGTTCCTCGAAGTGACGATCCGCGATGCGTCAGAGTTCGCGGGAGATCTCCAGGTACATGGCGCGGAAGTTAGCGGCTATCGCGTCTTGCGGATCGAGAGCGCCGCCGTCGCCAACGCGATTGCCGCCTTCCTTCTCTATGTCCGTGATACGACGGGGATCGTCCCCGATGTGTATTTTGGGTGGGGTGAAGGGAACCCGGTCGTCTACCTCGGCCGCTTCTTTCTGTTCGGCGACGGCGATATCGCGCCCGTCACCCGCGAAGTGCTGCGCGAGGCGGAGCACGACCCGGAACGACGGCCGGCGGTGCATGTGGGGTGAGAACCCAACCCCCGGCCCCTTCCGTTTCCCACGCCGGGGAACGGAAGGGGCCGGGGATTAGATACCCCGACCGAACCGTTCCCGCGCGACGAACTGGCCCGCGCCCTGCTCGCCTTTCCACGCGCCATCTTCGACGAGTACCCGCCCGCGCGACAGGACGACGCGCGGCGCGCCCGTCACGGTCATACCTTCGTAGAGGTTGTAATCGGTGCGCTGATGCTGGGTGGCGGCGGAGAGCGTGCGCGTCGCGTTCGGGTCCCAGATGACGAGATCGGCGTCGCTGCCGGGGGCAATTGTGCCCTTTCGGGGGTACATGCCGAAGAGTTTAGCGGGGTTCGTGCAGCAGAGTTCGACCCAGCGATTGAGCGAGAAGCGGCCACCGCGCACGCCGTGGGTGTACAGGACCATCAGGCGGTCCTCGATGCCGGGGCAGCCGTTGGGGATCAAGGCGAAATCGTCCTTGCCCAGTTCCTTGCCGCCGCTTCGCCCGTCCGTGCCGCCTTCGTACCAGAAGGGACAATGATCGGTGGAGATCACTTGCAAACCGTCATCCGCGACGCCATGCCACAATGCCTGCTGATCGCTTTCCTCCCGGAAGGGCGGCGAGCAGACGTACTTCGCACCCTCGAAGCCGGGTCGGGCGAGATCGTCTTTGGTGAAGAAGAAATACTGCACGCACGTCTCGCCATACACCGTCTGCCCCCGTTGCCGCGCCGCCTGTACCGCCTCCAGCGCGCCCGCGCACGAGACGTGGACGACATACACGGGCGCGCCCGCCACTTCCGCGAGGCGGATGGCGCGATTGGATGCCTCCGCTTCGAGGGCGGGCGGGCGGGTGAGCGCGTGGTATTTGGGCGAGAGATTCCCGGCGGCGACGGCTTGCTTGATGAGGACGTCAATCGCGTCGCCGTTCTCGGCGTGGACGAGGGTGAGCAGCCCATGCGCCGCGCCTTGTTCGAGCGCGCGAAAGAGCGTGCTGTCGTCCACCATAAGCGCGCCCTTGTAGGCCATGAAGAGTTTGAGACTGGTGATCCCCCACTCCGGGCAGCGCGCAATTTCGTCCATCACACGATCGGGCAGATCGGTGATCGCGATATGGAAACTGTAGTCAATCGCCGCCTTGCCGTTTGCCTTGGCGGACCAGAGATCGAAGGTCTCGCGCAGCGTCGCGCCCTTTGGCTGGATGGCGAAGTCTATGTGCATCGTCGTGCCGCCGAAGGCCGCCGCCCGGTGGCCGGTGAAAAAATCATCGGACGAGACAGTGCCGCCAAAGGGCATTTCGAGGTGCGTATGCACGTCAATCCCGCCGGGAATGACGTACGCGCCGCCCGCGTCAATCGTCGCATCGCCCGACAGGCTGCGGCCAATCGCGGCGATCTGCTCGTCCTCGATCAACACATCTGCCGCGTAGGTATCACTCGCCGTAACGACCGTACCGCCCTTGATCACCGTGCGCATCGGGCTTGCTCCTTAATAGTGGCCGTTTGAAAAGCCCTTCACTCTCGCGTGAATGCTGGAACGATCTCCCGCCTATACACATCCAGCGTCGCTTCTTCATCGCCGCTCATCAAGTAGATGTTGAACTGGTGGACGCCGAGATCGGCCAACTCTTTGAGCCGACGGTGATGCTCGGCAACGGGGCCGACGATGCAGAAGCGATCCACGACATCGTCCGCGACGAATTCGGCGTTGCCGCTGCCGACTTCGGCGTGGTGCCGGTAATCGTACCCGGCGCGATGCTGCACGTACGCGGTCAGTTCGGGCGGTAGGTCCGCGGGGTCGTAGCGTGCGATCAGGTCCATCACATGGTTCGAGACGAGTGCGGGGAACCAACGGACCCGCTCGCGCGCCGTTGCGAGGTCGTCCGCGACCCAGACAGGCGCGGCGGCCATGATCTTGATGGCGGCAAAATCGCGTCCGGCCGCTTCCGCGCCCGCGCGGACGAACCCCATGCACCAGTGGATCAGATGCGGATCGGCGAACTGGAGAATGATCCCGTCCGCGACGCGGCCCGCCATATGCAGCGCCTTCGGGCCGTACCCGGCAATCCAGATAGGTAGAGCGCCGCTTGCCCACTCCATGCGAATCTGCTCGCCGTCATAGTCGGTCGGCGCGCCGCCCGCGAGGTCGCGGATCATACGAACCGATTGCTCCAATGTAGCGAGTGTCGTCGGCTTCTTGCCCATCACACGCCGCGCGCTGTCACCCCGGCCAATGCCGAGGTCCATTCGCCCGCCAGAGATCAGGTAGAGCGTCGCCAGCGCGCTTGCCGTCACGGTTGGGTCGCGTGTCGCCGGGTTGGTGACGCAGGTGCCGAGGCGCATCCGCGTCGTGTTGAGCGACATA
>JBBSFO010000359.1:0-5624 GCA_038238655.1 Thermomicrobiales bacterium
AGGTGTCCGCGACCTTGTCATGCCAGGTCTGCTTGTTCGGGTCCCAGAGCATCCAGAGATAGCCAAGCAGGAGCACCGCGCCGGAGACGATTTTTATCAGCGAGCGGACGAAGGCCATCCCGACCGAGACCGGTTGTCCGCCGCGCGAGACGACACGGATACCCATCGCTTTCTTGCCGATTGTCTGCCCGTTCCAGAAGGCGATCAGGAGCGCCTCGTAGACGACGAAGAAGAGGGTCTGCAACCGCGAACCGCCGGAGCGATAATGGATGCCGCCGCCGGTGATCGCGAGGCTTGCACCGAGCGAGACCGCGAAGAGATTGGCGGGGATGCTGACGATGATGCCATCGAGCACGACGGCGATGAACCGTCGCCCGAAGTCGGCGTACCCGGCGGCAAGCGCCGATGGTTGCCCGAGCGGTGGTTGTGTAGATGGATACGGGCCCTGTGGTGGATATGCGTTCATCGTGCCCTCCGGTGATGATGGGCAGTCGGCACGCACTCGCCACGCGCACGTCGCTCCCCTCGGCTCTTTCCCGGTGTCGCGACTGCGGCATCGGTCATAGGTGTAGCGTACGGTGTACCCCGTGACAGCGGCGTACCAGCGCGTCCATCGGTGTGACAAAAACGCAACGAATGGCTTGCCATTGAACCGGTCGGTGTTTCAACTCTGTTTGACAATCGCCAATACCTGCGCGATGGCGACATCGAGCGGCCGCGTCATGTCCAGATGGAGCGCGCACGGCAGTTCTGTTGGCTCGACGAAGGCGGCGCGAAGAGCCGGCCAGAGGGGAAGCCGGGCGTCCGATACCGCCCGCGGATCGTGGGCGCGGGCGGTGAGTCGTGCCTTCACCGTCGCCTCATCCGCCTCGCAGACGAGCACGCGGAGCGGCGCCTGCGTCCGCTTCGCCAGGCGGCGGATGGCGGCGCGTTCCGCCGGGGTGCCGTAGGTCGCATCGAGGACGACGGACTGGCCGCGACGCAGCCACCGTGCCGCCCGCCGGTGCAGCGTCGTATACGTCCGCCGCGTCGTCGCCGCGCTGTACAGCCCGTGCCGGAATGCGTCGCCCCCGTGTTCGCTGGGCGCGCGATGTGCGAGTTCCTTTCGGACGCGGTCGGACGAGAGGTGCACCAGGCCCAGATGGCGGGCGAGCGCACTGGCGAGGCTCGTCTTGCCCGTCGCGGGCAGGCCCATCGTGACGAAGAGTGTCGGATGAGCCATTCCACCCGCATACGACCACGCGAGGTCGAAGTACTGTTGGGCCTCTTTCCGCACCCGTTCCGCTTCCGCGGCGGCGATGTCCGATTCATCGAGGCGGAAGCTCAGCACCTTGCCCCGGACATACGCGCGGTATGACTTGTAGAAGGGCAGCAACTGCGAAACCTGCTGGTCGCCGCTCGCCCGGATGTAGGCCTCGACGAACGTCGCCGCGAGATCGGCCCGCCCGTAGCGGTCGAGGTCCATTGCCAGGAATGCGATCTCCGCCGCCACGTCCGCGCAGCGATAGCGCGGGCTGAACTCGAGACAGTCGAAGAGATGGAGCCGACGACCCTCGACGCAGATATTCGCGCTGTGAAGGTCGCCATGACCGTCCCGGATGCGCCCGGTCGCGACGCGCTCCGTGAACAAGGCGGCGTGCGCACCGACGAAAGCCCCGACATATGCCTCGATCGTCGTCTCACAGGTAGCCGGGAGGGTGCGGCCAACGAACGGCGTCTCCTGGCGGAAGTTTTCGTCCCAGTTCGCGCGGATGGCGTCCAGCGTCCCCCATTCATCGACGCCCGGTCCGGTGGCCGCCGCCGCATGGAAGCGGGCGAGCCGCCGGGCGATGCGCCGGACCAACGGTGCATCAACGGCGTCGCGTTCGAGCAGGGCGGGGAGCATCCCGCTCTCGGGGAGTCGCCGCATCTGCACCGCCGGTTCCACGACGCGCCCGGGGCCACCGACCCAATAGGTGTCGTCGCGCTCCACGATCTGGACGACACTGCGGTACACATCCGGGCAGAGCCGCCGGTTCAGTGCCACTTCCGCGGCGCAATCGGCGGCGCGGCGCGCGAAGGTGGAGAAATCGAGGAAGCCGAAGTTGACATGCTTCTTCAGTTTGTACGCGTATGGTCCCGCCAGGATGACCCACGAGATGTGCGTCTCATGCACACGCAGCTCCTCGGCGGGATGGGGGTATGCCTCCGGGCGCAGCAGGGCCCGGATCAAGGGGGCGACGTCGCGCACCTGCGGTGAGGGATCGGATTGCTGAGGCTGCGTGGCGTCGCGTTCCATGGTGATACATCTCTCCTCCAGCCCGCATCCGCTGGCGATCCGTTGTGCGAAGAACCGAGAGGCATCAAACCTGCCGGTTCTCTGCGTGGCCGATGCCAAAATGCCTGCCGGAGGAGGGGAAAGACCTCTTCATGTACCTTCGGCGCTGACTGGGCCACCCGATCTGTCCTGGCTACTGCATCACGTGCTCGCCGATTTTCTCGGTGGGTGCCGTCTCGTCGTGTGGGGCGGTCGTCGCGCGGACGACGAGGACAGGGCACGGTGCGCCAGTGGTGACGCCCTCGGCGGTGCTTCCGACGACCCAGCGAGCAATGCCGCCGCGACCATGGCTCGCCATCACCGCAATGCCCGGTGGCTGCCCACCCAGATAGTCGTTGATGATCTGGTGCGAGCTGCTGCCAGGGCCACTCAGCCAATGCGTCCGGACGTCGGGCAGCGTCAGTCCTTCCGCGACATGCGCGAGGTATTTTTCCACATCCGCCCGCACGTACCCCTCGAGTTCCTCAATCGGCGGGATAAATGCGGCCGCGTGGTATCCGCTCGCATGGACCACGTCGGGGAGCACGCGGAGGAGCGTGAGGGGCACAGCGAACGTCTCCGCGAGGCGGGATGCGATCGGCAACGCGCACTCCGCGAACGGCGACCCGTCCAGCAGTACCGTGATCTGCTGGACGAGGCAGTGCCCCGCGCGCAGAGGGTTTTGCTGCGCGCGAACGATCAGCGTCGGCGCCGTCGCCTGCCGCATGACGTGCTGCGCGACGCTCCCGAGGCGCAGCCGCTGGAAGCCGGTGCGGCCGTGCGTACTCATGACGATGAGGGTGTTCTCCTCCGCAGCCGCGACATCAACGATCTCGTCCGCCACGTTCTCGCCGCGGATGAGATTCCACTCAGCGTCGATCCCGCGTGCGCGGAGCGGATCGGCGACGCCCTGAAGGTACCCCACCGCTGTTGCTGCCGCATGCTTTTCTGGGGTGCGACGGGTGTCGTTCGTGATGCCGAAGAGGTCCCCGACGCCGAGATCCTTCGTATGTGAGACGAGCACCGTCGCGAGCGAAAGTGGGCAACCGAGTTTCGCGGCCAGCGTGACCGCGTACGGCAACGCCTGCGCCGCGACATCCGAGCCGTCGAGGGGAACGAAGATGCGCGAGAACATAGTGTACTCCTTCGGTTTGAATGGGGGTCGGCACGCGACCATTCGCGGTGTCTGTCTCGATGACCGTCTCTGCTCGTCCGGATAGCGTGCCGCCAGCGCCGGGTCGACATGCATGGATGGCGTCATCCAGCATGCGTCGCCGGGTTCAGTTGCCCGATCCCGTGCTCGACCGGCGCGGTCGGGAGCACCACCCGGCGCATGCGCCGGGTGATCGCCATGATCAATCCTCCCAGCGCGAACAGGATCACCGCGAACTTGATCGCGCCGCCGACCACGGGGATCACCGTCAGCGGCACCACAATCGTCGCGCCGATCAGCAGCGCCCAGATCGGCTGCCGTGCCCACGACGCGCGCACCGGTTTGAGGATCAGGCGCCCCAGCGCGTACCCGATCCACGCGTCCGCCACGAAGACGACGAAGAGCGCAACGGCGAAGCCGAAGGCAATTAGGGCGACGATCCCGCCGAAGACGGCGAAGCCGCTGAGCAACCCGAACCCCAGCAGGCCGAGCGGAATCGCGAGGACGAGCATCAGGAGAAGGATCGCAATGGGCATAGCGATCAGCCCGAGGATGCCGAGTGATCCCATGCCGAGACTGCGGAGCGGGCGCTCATCTACTGCTGCGCCAATCGCCTGGACAGCGCGCGGCAGCAGCCAGAGCAGGAGCAGACCGAACAGGAGCACGCCGACGTACCGCACGATGAGCGATCGCACATCGGCGAGCGGCCCCCAGGGCTGGGCTTGCGGTTGCCCCTGGTGTTGCTGAATCGTGATGTTCTCTGTCCCCGTGACCGTGCCATTCTTCGTGTACGTGGAGGCGCTGCCGAGCACGTTCCCGTCCACGGCGCCGTCCAGCGTCAGTTGACCGCCCGTGAAAATCGCATCCCCGCTCACGTGGGACGACGATGTGAGGGTGAGTTGGCCACCCGCCGCGACGACATCTCTGCCTGTGGCGCCGCCGACGGTGATCGTACCGCCCACGGCGCGGATCGATCCGCTCGTTGGGCCGTTGATCGTCAGGTTGCCGCCTGCGGCGAGGATGTCGCCCGTGACGGCGCCATTGATATCGACCGTGCCGCCCGTGATGATGAGATCGCCCTCGACGCGGCCATCCACGCGGACCGTGCCACCGGCAATGTACAGGTCGCTGCGGACGGTCTCATTGGCCGGGACGGTGATCGTACCGCCCGTGCGCAGTTTCCCGCCCAGCGCCTCGCTCGTTGCCGCCCCCACGGAAATTGCCGCGAGGAGAAGCAGCAGCAGCGCAAGACCGATAGCACCGACACCGCGCCGGGAATGCCTGAGAGAACCATGCATCGTCATCTCTCCTCTCCATCTAGCGAGGCGCCTTTGATTAGCCTGCGCGCCCTGAGACGAGTATGGTGACAACGGCGTGACGAAAGCGTGAGAACGTGGGTCAAGGCTATGCCAAAACCATTGCAGTTTGCGACGGATACCGACGCGACGCCTCACCCGTTACACCCGGCGTCCCGCGTCGCGAAGCGCGGTGGGATGAGGCGTGGAACCGATCGTGTTGAGCCAACGGCTCGCGACCGTATGGCTCTGGCAACGGTTTCTGGCGACCAGCGGTTGAAAACGCAGCCTTTACCCAGCCGGATCGGCATGATCCTACCCTTTCCCGGTTATCCGCTGGAGCCGATACGATGATCGTCCTATGCTGCACTGCCACGATTTTGTAACGGTGCGTGCGTGATTGTCGCGACCTTGACACGGAGTATCGCCTACGCTACCGATGCGCTCCGTTGATGCGGTCGCGGGAAATCGAGGCTCGCACGCGCAGGAGAACGTACCGACGACGGAGCGTCGACGTTCATCCCTTCCCCTCCCCCTGTGGCGATGCGCCTCCCACGCCTCTCGCCACTTTTTCATGCTCGCGGGGGCGCGGGGGGTGTAGTGCGGGCGATGCCGAATCCGCGTCGGCTACGACGGCACTCATCTCCGATGAGATCGCCTTGGTCCCCGCTCCTCGCCGGTCCCGCCCTGTACGACCGACCGACCGCTCACTCTCCCCTTCCGCGATGGAAGGTAGCAAGTGAGCAAGCCTGGTGCAACGCGATCGAGTTTCCTGCGAACGTCACTGCACGCCGGTGCCTCAGGTCATACGGCGAGGCGTGCTTAGCCGTAGGCATCCAACCCGCTCGCAAGTTGCTCGATGATGGCGGCGACAGTGTCC
>JBBSFO010000360.1:0-5619 GCA_038238655.1 Thermomicrobiales bacterium
CCACCATCCATCGCTTCGACTGCGCGGACTGCGCGGGCCATATCGTCGTCGTTCGTCCCGGCGACGATGATGTTGTGCGCGTCGTGCGCGACGGACGACGCAATCGCCCCCGCACGTAGCCCAAGGCCGACGACCAACCCGACGCCGACATTACCGGTCGCGCGGTGCCGCTCGATGCAGGCCAGTTTGAGGATGTCCCGGTCGGGATCGGCGTACACATACCCGTCGGTCACGCGCGGTGCGACACGCAGATGCTCGGTAACGATCTGACCGGGAACGATACCGACAGCGTCCATCGCGCCGTCGTCGGACCGCAATCCGAGCCGGGCGACGCCAAACTCGCCGATGTGCATCGTTCGCCGCAGCACATCGGGGATGGCGCTCGGTGGATCAAACAATGGCACGCCGTCTTCCGCGACGCAGACGCCCGCGTGGTACGTTTGCAGGACGCGAAAGGCCGCGAGGTCTTCGAGCACAACCATGTCGGCGTGCCTCCCCGGTGCAATCGCGCCGCGATCCCGGAGATTCCAGTACCGCGCCGTCGTGATCGTGCAGAGTTGCAGCGCGCGAATCGGATCGAGCCCGCCCCGGACGGCGCGCCGGAGGGTTTCATCCATATGTCCATCGGAGACGAGCGTTGAGCATTCCCGGTCATCGGAGCAGAACATGATGAAGGGCCATGTCCGGTCGTTAACGAGCGGCAAGAGCGCATCGAGATTGTGCTCCGTTGAGCCTTCCCGGATCATCACCGACATCCCGCGCCGCAGCTTTTCCGCCGCTTCGTCGCGCGTTACCGACTCGTGATCGGAGCGCGGACCAGCCGCGATGTACGCTTGCAAATCCATCCCGCGCACGCCGGGCGCATGGCCGTCAATCGGGCGGTGCGCTTCCTCGGCGGCGACCGCGCGGGCAAGAATATCTAGGGCGCCGCCAATCGCGGGTGGATAAGCCATCAGCTCGCCGAGGCCGATCACGTCGGGGATTGCCAACCCCTCGGCAATTTCTTCTGCGCCGAAGGTCGCGCCCGCCGTTTCACTTGGGCTGGCGGGCACGCACGACGGCATCGTGAAGGAGCATGTCATCGGCAGATCGCGCACCCCGGCAATCAGCGCGCGCATGCCGGGGAGGCCGAGGACATTCGCAATTTCGTGCGGATCGGAGATCGTCACACTTGTGCCGTGCGGAACGACGGCACGTGCGAACTCCGTCACCCAGAGCAGGCTCGATTCGAGATGGATATGCGCGTCCATCAAACCCGGCGCGAGATACCGACCGCCGAGATCAACCGTTTGCCGACCATCCGTGTATGGCCCGACGCCCGCGATCCGGCCGCCAAGAATGGCGACATTGCCGTGCTCGACCTCCCCGCTGTAGACATTGACGATGCGCGCGTTGGCAAGGATGAGATCGGCCGGTGCGCGACCCGCCGCAACAGCAACGAGGCGCGCGCGTTCCGCTGTCTCGCGCGGGCGATGGTTATTCATTGATGTCCTTCCGCAGAATACGTCACGTTTTCGTCAAGCGGCCAGACGGGCCGTCGCACGTGTCGAAAGGCGAATCGCTCCAGATGCGGGCTGCTGATGCCCGGCGTATCCACATCAATGATCTGCGCCGCAATCGGCGCGAAAGCGGCGCGGAAATGGACGCTCGATTTCACGACGAGTGCGCGCGCGGCTGTCGGTTCGATACCGACGCTCCGAAAGAGCGACAGATCGAGCGCCTGAACGCGCTGTTCGGTGACGATCACCGCGATGCCGTCCACGTCGAGCACCGCCGTCCTGCCCATGCGCGTCCGCCCGCCCATCCCCATCGGGCCGGTGTTCGTGAAAACGCCATCGGTGATCCGCGTCACGCGGACACTGGCGATGATCGGGGGGCCGTGCAGGTCGTCGGTCTTGCCGCCGAGTCGCACCGCGATCTCCGACCCCGTCCCTGCCGCGACCGCCTGCGCGACTGTCTCCGGATCGCAGATCACCCCGATGGCGACATCGCGTACACGCGCATCGCGGAGCGCAGCAAGGAGGATAGTGCCGTCGCACGGCGCGCCTGCGCCAGGGTTATCGCCGGTGTCGGAAAGGACGACTGGAAAATGCCGCGTCGCTTGTACATGACGTACCGCTTCGTCAATCGGCGTGACGACGGGCGCAAATGCTGCGCGACGCTGCCATGCCTGCGCCGCAATTCGCTGGGCGATGTCGCGCGCGAGTGGCTCATCATCCGTTGTCGAAACGAGAACGCGCAGGCCGGCATCGCGGACATCGCTGTACGGAAAACCGCCCGCGATGCTGATATTCAATACCCCCGGTCGTCGGTGCTCGCGCTCCGCGATACGGAGGATTTGCCGCATCGGCGTTTCATCCGTCGTGCATTGCGGCGGCAGTGGAACGAGCATCGGCGGTCGCGCGAGGGCGGTCGTGATCGTTGTTTGCCTGCTGAGGAGGCGCTGGAGGATCTGCGACGCTTCGTAGCCGCGCTCGTAGGTATCAACGTGCGGGTACGTCGTGTAGGCGACCAGGGCATCGGCGCTGTGCACCATCGCAGGGGAGATATTGGCATGTGAGTCGAGCGTCGCAACGATGGGCACGCCGGGGCCGACAATCATACGTACTGCCCGCAGCAGATCAGCCTCCGCGTCTGCCACATCCTCGCTGACCATCGCGCCGTGCAGACCGAGCAGCACCGCGTCAAGCGTACCGACTGAACGGAGACCGCCGAGCAGTGATTGGCGCAGTTCGGCATACGCGGCGCGCGTGACGATCCCGCCGGGGGTCGCGGACGCATACAGGAGCGGAATGGCGGTCGCGCCGATGGCGGTGACACCATCGAGGAAGCCACCAACGACCGTGCGCGTACCGGCGAACCCGGTCAGGAGATCGCGACCGCCGATCAGGACACGCTGGCCGAATTGGTCGAAATTGGTCGGGATGGCGCTGAAAACATTCGTTTCGTGGGCAATACCGCCGATGGCAATGCGTTGGGTGATGTGTGACGGACGGCGCCGTTCCACGCGCATAATGATGTGTCCCTCGGTCGGGGTGATGGCAGCTGGCGATCCGGCGATCGCGTTTCCCTATTGTAATACAGCCGCATGGGGCGTGGGCGGATCAGGTATACTCTCTGCAGCGGCACCATGCGCCGTCTCTCATCCGCTGACGAAGGAGCGCCCGTGTCTATCCCGAGTGAGTTGTTCGAGATGCGCGATGTCGCGGTTGCCGCCGCACGCGAAGCGGGCGCGGCGATTCGCGCGGTTTCCGAGCAGGGCGTGAAGGAGATCGTCTTCAAAGGTGAGGGCAAGCGCGACCTCGTCACCGAGGCGGACAAGCGGAGCGAGCAAATTATTATTGACGCGATCACGCGGCGCTATCCCGATCATCGCATCCTCGCCGAAGAAGGGACGGGCACGGGCGGCAACGGCGCGTATCGCTGGATCGTTGATCCGCTCGACGGCACGACGAATTTCGCGCATCAATACCCTCTGTATTGCGTCTCCATCGCCGTTGAGCACGCGGGCGAACCGGTCGTCGGTGTCGTCTTCGCGCCCTACATGAACGAGTTGTTCGTCGCGCTCAAGGGCGGCGGCGCGACGCTCAATGGCGCGCCAATTGCCGTTTCCGGGGTCACCGACCTGATTGGTGGCCTCCTGTGTACCGGGTTTCCGTATCGCCTCGATGGCCCAACCAACAACCTGGTCAATTGGGGGAATTTCGTGCTCCGCACGCAGGCGACGCGCCGGGACGGTGCAGCCGCGCTCGATCTCTGCTACGTCGCCGCCGGTCGGTTCGACGGGTTTTGGGAATTGAATTTGCAGCCGTGGGACATGGCGGCGGGCGCGCTGATGATTCAGGAAGCAGGTGGTACGATTTCCGATCCGTACGGTAATCCGTTCCGTGTGGACGGCAACGACATCCTCGCCTCGAACGGCCATCTCCATGCGCAGATGCGCGACGTACTTGCGATGAGCAAGAACGGCCACGGTACCGGCAAACCGAATGCGGAAACGGAGCAACTCGCGGAGAAAACAGACACCACTGCGCTCAATCCTCAGCCGCAGGAAGGATGACGAGCAATGGATAATGCCTACAACATATCGAGCGGTAAGATCATCCGTGCGCTAGCGGAAGCGGAAGTAATGAGTATTTTCTTCCCGCGCGTCGGCAAGTCGCTGATTGTGGATACGCGCCACGATGCCGATCACGGGCCGGTCGTCGTGATGGATGATATGGTCGGCTCGGCGAAAGAGCGGTTGGAGTCGGTGCGACGTCTCCGCCCGGAATTTAAGGAGATCGCGCAGTTAACTCTTGCGCCGTGGCTCGGCTCGACCCGTGCCTTCGCCGAACAAGGGATTGTTGAGGCGATCATTCAGCGCTTTCAATCACTCGGATTTCATGACGAAGCCCTCGATGTCACCCGTGCGTTCAATCAACTCCGCCGCCACGAGCGGCGGGTGATGCTCGACCTGATCGCTGGTGAAGCACAGACAACGCGAACACTCTGGGCACGCACTGCCTAAGCGGCAGCATCGCTCAAAACCGGCCAGTCTGCCCCGGCGGCGCATCTTTCCAAGTCTCCACGTGGGACGGGAGAAGCACTCGGCGGGTCTTTTGCTATTGCAATACAACAGAAGTGTTCGTACAATGCTCTTTGGGAGAGCAATGGTTATACTCGCGCGAAAACGCAGCCCTATTACGCATGGCGGGCCGCTATACTGTCGAATAAGAGGGAAGAAGCGGCTTTGTGGGGACACTGTTTATCGTGGCAACGCCGATTGGCAACCGCGAAGATATCACGTTGAGAGCGCAACGCGTATTGCGGGAGGTGGCGGTCATCGCCGCCGAAGATACCCGCCATACGGGGCAATTGCTCGCGCACTACGGTATCCATGCGCGCTACCTCTCGTTGCACGAACACAACGAGCGCGACCGCGCGGCGGAAATCATTGTGCGCCTCGACGCGGGGGAAGACGTAGCGCTCGTGTCGGACGCCGGCACGCCGCTGATTGCCGATCCGGGCGCACGCCTCGTGGCGGCGGTGCGCGAGGCGGGGCATCGTGTCGTACCGATTCCGGGGCCGTCCTCGATCCTCGCAGCCGTTGTCGCATCGGGGTTGGTGACCGGGCCATTTACGTTCGTTGGATTCTTGCCGCCGAAGCAGGGCGCGCGGCGCGCGGCGCTCGAGGCGATCCGCATGTTGCCGCATCCCGTCGTCGTGTTCGAAGCGCCGCATCGCATCGCTGCGACGATGGCTGATATGCGCGATGTGCTCGGCGACCGAACGTGCGCGATCTGCCGCGAGTTGACGAAACTGCACGAGGAAATCGTCGTCATGACATTGGCGGAAGCGGTCGAGGGATTCGTGCAGCGGCCACCGCGCGGTGAATACGTCATCGTTATCGCTGAATCCGTCGCTGTGGAGGCGGTGATGGACGATGCGGCAATGGACACGCTGCTGCATACTTTGCTCGGCGCGGGGCTTTCACCGGCGGCAGCGGCCAAAGAAGTCGCCGCGAAAACTGGCGTTGAGCGCGGGGCGTGCTATAAGCGCGCGATCGCCGTTAAGCAGTTAATGACGGTGTGACGCGGTTGGCCGGGTAGGGCGGCAGCGTCACGGGGCATGGGTGGA
>JBBSFO010000361.1:0-5613 GCA_038238655.1 Thermomicrobiales bacterium
AGGGGATACCGGAACTGCTCCGTGCCTTTCTGCGCCGCCTCGGGATGCCCGATGACCTGCGAAGCGTCGAGCGTACCGGCGGGTTCCTCCCGTGGCAGCAGCGCCCCGCGACGCTCGGTAATCTCTGGTTGCTCGGCGATGCGGCGGGGCACTGCCTGCCGCTGACAGGCGAAGGCATCCGCTTTGCCTTTCAGGATGGCGACGCGGCGGGTCGTTTGCTCGCCCGCCTCCTGGAAGGCAGCGGCGATTGGGCGACGGCAAGCGCCGCCTATGCCGCCACCGTCGAGCGGCATCGCGCGCGCATTGGCTCCTTCACGCATCTGCAAAACTTCGTCCGCCGTGTCCCGAACACCGCGTTCGCCCCGATGGCTTGGCTCCTCGCGCGCCATCTGGTGCGCAATCGGGGACTGACGCGCTACATGAATTGGGAGCACGGTGCAATCTCTTCCATACCATGATGCACGCGAAAACGCGAGGGAACATATCCCCGTGGATGAAGCGCCTCTCGTTGAGGTGACATGCAGGCTGACTATTGTTGTGCCGACCTATAATGGCCTGCGCTATCTCGTGCCATGTCTCGAGGCACTGCGCGTGCAAACCTACCAGCCGTTTCGTGTGATTGTGGTGGATGATGGCAGTACGGATGATACCGTTAGCGTCGTTCAGCGGTGGTATCCCGAAGCGGCGATCATTCGCTTCGCCGCCAATGGGGGATTGGCCCGCGCCCAGAACGCTGGATTTGCGGCGACCACTACCGAGTTCGTCGTCTTTCTGAACAACGATACCGAGGCTGTACCAACGTGGCTCGAACGTCTCGTCGCGGTTGCCGACGCCACGCCGCGTGCGTGGGCAGTCGCAAGCAAACTACGCCTTTGGGATCGCCGCGACATTCTCCACGCGGTGGGTGACGGGTTCGGCACGGACGGCGTGCCGCGCAATCTCGGTGTCTGGGAACGTGATATGGGACAGTGGGACGATGGACGGTGGATCTGGGGGCCGCAGGGGGGAGCGGCACTGTATCGCCGCTCGGCTCTCCGTGCATTGAGCGATAGCGTAAATGGCACGCCGTTCGATGAATCCTTCTTCATGTATTGCGAAGATGTTGACCTCAATTGGCGCGCCCGCCTCGCTGGTTACGAGACGGCATTTTCGCCTGATGTCGTCGTCTACCATCATCTCAGTGCCACGGCGGGCGGCGCGCTCGCGTCGTATTATGTCGGACGCAACATGCTCGCGGTGCTGGTAAAGGATGTTCCCAGCGCGATTCTGCGGCGATATTGGCAGCGGATACTGAAGGCACAACTACGATTTGCGATCCAAAGCCTCCGTCATTTTCGCGAACCCGCCGCCCGTGCCCGCCTGCGTGGTCAGTTTGCGGTCGCGGCGATGCTGCCCCGGCTCCTACGACAACGACGGCACACGGCAGCGCGACGAACGGTGTCAATCGCGGCGCTCGATGCGCTACTCTATGCGCCTGAGCGGGAGTATGCGAGAATCGAAATCGAAATCGGAATCGGGACGCGTCGCCGTAGCGACGGGAGCGAGTAGCGAGTCATTGGGAGGGCCTGGCACGGCATGCGGTCAGATGATGAACAGGCGTCGGAACCGCTACCGTATCTGAGCATCGTCATTCCGGCCTACAACGAGGCGGTGCGCTTGCCCGATACGCTCCGTGCCGTAGCATTGTTCATGAATGCACAACCCTATCTGTCCGAGGTAATCGTCGTGGACGATGGCAGCGACGACGAGACAGCGGTGGTCGCGTCGCGGGCGATTTCTCCTGGGCAAGGTTGTGTGCTCCGTGAGCCGCATCGCGGCAAGGGCGCTTCCGTTCGCGCCGGAATGCTGGCTGCGCGCGGGGAAAACGTCCTGTTTACCGACGCCGACCTCGCGGTACCAATCGCAGAGGTGTCGCGGCTGCTCGCGGTGGCGGCAACGGGGTATGGCGTCGTGATCGGCTCGCGCGAAGGCGCGGGCGCAACGCGCGAAGGGGAGCCGATATTTCGGCATATTATGGGTCGGGTATTTAACTGGCTCGTGCAGGTGATCGCGGTTCCGGGTATCAATGATACCCAGTGCGGGTTCAAGCTCTTTCGGGTGGAAACGGTGGCGGCGATTATGCCTCGGCTGCGATTGTACGGCGCCGATGCCCCGGAAGTGCGCGGTGCCCGCGTGACGGGGTTCGATGTCGAAGTGCTGGCAATCGCCCGTCGGCAAGGATTCCGCATCTACGAAGCGCCGGTCCAGTGGCGATATGGCGTGCAAAGCAAAGTGCGGCCACTCGCGGATACTTTTTGGAACTTGCGCGATGTGGTGCGCGTGCGGTTGAACGACTGGCGGGGGTATTACCGGTGACAGCGATACATGAAACCGCCACCAGTGGCGACAAAGAAAACATCCTCGTCTGCGTCGCGTGGCCCTATGCGAGCGGTGCGCGCCACCTCGGACATATGGCGACGTACATCCCCGGCGATGTCTTTGCGCGCTATCATCGGATGAAGGGCAACAATGTCCTGATGGTCTCCGGCTCCGACCAACACGGTACGCCGGTGACGCTCGTCGCGGACCGTGAGGGGAAAACCCCCGAGGAAGTCGCGCGGTACTATCACGGCGTGATCAAAGACGGCTTCGACCGGATGGGGATGATCTGGGAATGCTACACCGAAACCCATACCGATAACCATATCGCGGTCACGCAATCGGTCTTCAATAGCTTGCTCAACGCGGGGTATCTGTTCACGCAGACGACGGATCAGATGTTCGACCCCGTCGCGAACCGGTTCCTGCCGGATCGCTATGTCGAGGGGACATGCCCGATCTGCGGCTACACGGATGCGCGCGGCGATCAATGTGATAACTGCGGCAATACGCTCGATCCGATTGATCTGATCAATCCGCGCTCTAAATTGACCCAGGCGACGCCCGAGTTGCGCGCGACGGAGCACTTTTTCTTCGATCTGCCGCAGTTCTCCGAACGCTTGCTCGCGTGGATCGAGACGCACGACCACTGGCGCCCGAATGTGCGCCGCTTCACCGAAAACTGGGTACGCGAAGGGTTGAAGCCGCGCGCGATCACGCGTGATCTCGATTGGGGCGTGCCAATTCCTGTCCCCGGTTACGAAGAGAAGCGCATTTACGTCTGGTTCGACGCGGTGATCGGCTACTTGAGTGCGAGCATCGAGTGGGCGGCTACACAAGGCGACCCGGAGGTGTGGCGGCAGTGGTGGGGGCTGGACAAAGCGGGGAACGCGCCGAGCAAGGCATTTTACTTTATCGGCAAAGATAACATCCCATTCCACACGATCATCTGGCCGGCGATCCTGCTCGGTGTCGGCGGCCTGACCCTCCCGTACGACGTGCCTGCGGTGGAGTACATGCTACTCAACGACCAGAAGATCAGCACGAGTCGCGGCATCGTGATTACGTTGCCGGACTACCTCAGCCGGTACGACCCCGACCCGCTGCGCTACTTCGTGATCGCCAGTTCGCCGGAGGCGCGCGATACCAGCTTCACCTGGTCGGAGTTCTTTCGGCGCAACAACGACGAACTCGTCGCGACCTACGGCAACCTCGTCAACCGTGTGCTTTCACTGACCCAGCGGTATGGCGGTGGTGCGGTGCCGGAGCCGGGGCCGCTCGATGACGATGACCGTGCGATGCTGGCGCATGCCGGTGCCGCGTTCCCCGCCGTCGGCACGATGATCGAGGGCGTCCACTTGAAGGATGGCATCAACGCCACTATGGCGCTCGCTGCCGAGTTCAATCGGTACTTGGAACGCAAGAAGCCGTGGGAGACGGGCAAAACTGATGCCGAGCGGACGAACACGACGCTGTATGTCGCGCTGCAGGGGCTGAACGCGCTCCGCATCCTGACCGCGCCGTTCATCCCGTTCTCCGCCCAGCAGGTACACGATATGCTCGGCTTCGCGGGCGGTGATCCGAACGGCGCGAATGGCGGCGTGGCCGATGAAACGTGGGCGTACAGCGACCTCGAATCCGGTCGCACCCTCCCAAAGCCGAAGCCGCTTTTCCGTAAGTTGGACGACGCGCAACTCGAGGCAGAGATCGAACGGTTGCGCGCGACCTTCGGCGAAGGGTAGCGGGACGCCTCAGGTAGGCACGGCTGTCGGTGTCCAGACGAGATCGCGGACGAGGTGCGCGGTCGCCGTTTGGGCGCAAAGCACCGGCAGGCCGGAGCGCTCCGCGAAGTAGGCTTTGGCGTCCGGCCCGAACCCCATACAATCGAGTACGATGCTACCCACGCCTGCAGCCGTGAAGTCGGAAATGACCGTGTCCCATGTCGTTGAGGGCTGGAACGGCGAGGCGGTCGCCAGGGTTAGATCGTAGCCGGACCATTTTTGCCGCATCATCGGTGCCTGGCCGTCGTCGGGCATGACGACACCCAATTTCCCGGACGGCTGGATCGCGCGCATGAAACCGTCCAGCACGCGGTCTGGCTTGATCAGCGGCACGGATGCATGAAGGCCATCAAAGCGACCCGTGCAAAGGATGACAATGATCGCTGCACCGTCCGCGACCACCCGATTGATGGCGCGCTGGATGAGCGGAGTGACGGACTGCTTACCGATTCGCACCTCATTGGTATCGAACAGCGTGACGAGCGGGATGTCATCTTGGATTGGGGTCAATTGTGTCACTTCGGCGGCGGACAAGCCATCTAACGCGCCCGCTTCGACGATCGGGGTCGTCGGGCCGAAAATTCGTACGTAGGTGCCGCAAATATCGGGCCGCGGGCTTTGTCCGATGGTGACGAGGCCGACAGTTGGCTCAAACATCGTACGCTCCTTTCCGTTTCGCGTATCATACGCGATTCGTCCGATTTCGCTGATCGGGTGGTACACTCCGGGCACGGAGCGCAGATGGTGAGGAGGATTGAGTGGACAGTGAGCGACCTTCCTCAGTACCCGCGAGTGAGGCGGACGCGCCGATCCGCGTTTTCAGCGGCGCGCGCCCAACAGGGCGTCAGCATATTGGTAACTACCTCGGTGCAATTCAGAACTACGTCGCGTTGCAAGATGAAGCGGAGTGCTTCTACTGCATTGTGGATTATCACGCACTGACGACGCTCGAACAAACCGAACGGATCGCGCGCAATACGCGCGATATGGTGCTCGACTGGCTTGCGGCGGGGATTGATCCCTCGCGGACGGTAATCTTCGCCCAGTCGGATGTGCCGCAGGTCAGCGAACTCCACATGCTGCTCTCGATGATCGTGCCACTGTCGTGGTTGACGCGCGCCGCGCCCTTTCGGGAGCAATCCGAGGAACACCCGGATAACGTTAACTATGGTCTATTGGGCTATCCTGTTTTGATGGCCGGCGACATTCTGCTCTATAAGGCCACGGCAGTACCGGTCGGCGAAGACCAATTACCGCATCTGGAACTCGCGCGCGAAATCGCCCGGCGCTTCAATCACCGCTTCGGCGAGACTTTCCCCGTTCCGCAAGCCCGCCTGACGGAATTTCCGCGTGTGATGGGCATTGACGGCACGCACAAGATGTCGAAGTCGCTCGACAATCACATCGAGCTTGCCGACACTCCGGAAGATTTACGGATGCGTGTGCTCAGCATGGTGACGGACCCGCAACGTCG
>JBBSFO010000362.1:0-5605 GCA_038238655.1 Thermomicrobiales bacterium
AAGTACGCGAACATCGCCAAGGAAGGGACGTACAAGTTCCCCGACTTCAAGACGCAAACCGACGCGCAGATCCTGATGTTCCTGAACACCGTCGAGCCGGTCGGCGTCGGCGCCTACACAGGCGCGGCGAAGTTGCTCAAGGACAAGGCGATCCTCGGCGTCGCGGGTGCGATTGTCCAGGTCGAGGCACGGCAACTGGCGATCACGATGGCGCTCGCGGGCAACAAGACGCCCGTCTCCGGCGCCCTCTCGGAGAGCTTCACCGTTGACGAAGTGAACGCGAAGGTCAAGCCGCTGATCGGCTAAACGCCTGACTGGCATACGAGGAGGAACCCTGTGGCAGATTTCAAAGACGATCTCGATATCCTGAACTACGCGCTGACGCTCGAGCACCTCGAAACGGAGATGTACAAGCAGATCGTCGCCAGCGGCAAGCTGACTGGCGACGAGCAAGGATACGCAACGCAGTTCGGCGCGCATGAAGCCGCACACGTCCAAGCATTGACCCAGACGATCCAGAAACTGAGCGGCACGCCGGTCACGGCGCAGGCGAAGTACAACTTCCCGGCGTTCGACACGCGGGACAACATCGTCAAGTTCCTGGTTACTGTCGAGGACCTCGGCGCGGGGGCGTATCTCGCCGCCGCTGGCGAAGTCAAGAACCCCGATGTGCTGACCGCTGCGGTGCAGATTCACAACATCGAAGGCGAGCACGCGAGCATCTGGCGGCGGCAGGCGAAGATGACGCCGGTGGTTGGTGCATTCGCGGCACCAATCGCGAAGGCGGATGTCCTCAAGGCAGCGGGGCCGATCCTCGGCACTGGTGCGGCGGCTCCGGCCGCGCCCGCAGCGACGGGCACGGGCGGCGCTACCACGACAACAGCCCCCGCAACGGGCACAGGTGGAGCGGTTCTTCCGCAGACGGGCGCACCGAAGCAGGACGCGAACAACGGCCTCGCGGCGGCGGTCGTCGCCGGTGTGGCGGCGGTCGGTGTCGGCGCGGCGCTCCGGGCACGCTCCTACAAGCGGGATCCGAAACGCGCCAGCAACTAGCACACTTCTTCCCTCCTTCCTTCGAACGCCCCGGCAACCCGCAATGGTTGCCGGGGCGTTTGTGTGCGGAAAGATCGAAGAGCGGATTTTCGGTCGGAGGTTTTTCCGGTTTGCCTCACACGATGACGAGCGCTATTTGCCGTCTGCCGGTGTGACGACCATATCGGCATACTGCCGGGTGCGCTGCAAGGCATAGAATGCCTGATCTTCCGGGATAACGGTCGCGCCGCCGAGCGATTCGGCGAGGATCGCCATGTGCGCCGCTTCTTCGAGGATGAGCGCCATCAGCGTTGCCATCTCGATTGATTCGCCAAAGGCGAGGATGCCATGATTCTGGAGCAGCACGCAGCGCGTCTTCTCGCCGATCACACTGAGGATATTGCCGACCGACTCCTTCGAGCCACGCGGTGCATAGGGTACGACGGGGATACCGTCGTGCATATCGAAACGCGCCATCGCCTCGTAGACGCACGGGATCGGCTTGTTCGCGATAGCAAAAGCGGTCGCGTATGGCGAGTGCGAATGGATGATCGCGCCAATATCGGGGCGATTCTCGTAGACTTTGCTGTGCATTTCGACAATCTCGAAGGTGCCGCCAGGGAGTTGCCCGGCGCGAACGGTGCTGTCGAAGCCGACGAGCGCGATGTCGTCGGTCGTCATATCCGTAATCCAGCCGCCGGAGGTGAGCAGCATCATATCGCCCTCCGGGGTGCGAATGGAGATATTCGAGAGGTGTGCAGGTGAGATCGCATTCCGCTCGATCAGCGTCCGTGCCGTTTTGACGATTTTCTGGCGTAGTGGAAGGTAATCCGGGAAGGACATTGGGCGGTCTCCTTTCGTCTGTTCGCTCCACGATCACTTTGCATGCGGTGTTTGTGCGTGCCAGTGTAACACATCGCCAATCAGTGATCGGACGGGGATGAACGGATTCGTTGCAGGGTATCCACACTCACGCAACAATCATTGAAGAGGACGAATTCATACGAGAGGAGATGGACAATCTGTGCTCGGGTGGCCTACCATATAACGATCCACGAAAGCGGTGACATCAGCATGATGGCATTGGTCTGGGCGTGGATTCGTTTTCCTTCCCCTTTGCATTTTTCTCTGTTTCTTTTGCGCCTTGCGATTCTCCCCGGTTTCTCTCAATCCGCATGGAGGTGCGATGGCGGAATTCAGTATGGTGCGAACAATTGAGCGGACGCGGCAAGGCGAACCCCTCGGGGTGGAAACGGTTGAGACGTTGATTGCGGGGTTCACGCAGGGCGCGATCCCCGACTACCAGATGGCGGCGTGGCTGATGGCCGTCCTTTGGCGTGGCCTCGCGACGGACGACCTGACGACGCTGACGATGGCGATGGCGCGCTCCGGCGACATGCTCAATCTTTCTCCAATCGGCCGCCCAGTCGCGGACAAGCACTCCACGGGCGGCGTCGGCGACAAGACAACGCTCGTCGTCGCGCCGATTGTCGCGGCGTGCGGCGTGCCCGTTGCAAAGATGAGTGGGCGCGGCCTCGGGCACACGGGCGGCACGGTGGATAAGCTGGAAAGCATCCCCGGCTTCAACCCCGAGTTGACCGTCGCGAGGTTCATGGACGTGCTGCGGCAATGCGGCCTCGTCATCGCCGGGCAGTCGGCGGACCTTGCTCCGGCGGACGGCAAACTCTATGCCCTGCGCGATGTGACCGGCACCGTGCCGAGCATCCCGCTGATCGCAAGCAGCATCATGGCCAAGAAACTCGCCATCGGCGCGGACGCGATCCTGCTCGATGTGAAGGTCGGACGAGGCGCGTTTATGGAAACGATGACGGACGCGACGGTACTGGCGGAAACGATGGTGCGAATCGGCACGGACGCGGGCAAGCGGACGGTTGCCGTTATCTCCGATATGGACCGGCCGCTCGGTCGGGCGGTCGGCAATGCGCTCGAAGTGATCGAGGCGATTGAGACACTACGTGGCGGTGGCCCGGCCGATCTGCGCGCGCTCGCTCTCCACGAAGCCGCACTGTTGCTCGTCATGACCGGCGCGGCGGCGGACGAACGGGCGGGCGAAGGGATGGCGGCGGAAGCGATTGCGTCGGGCGCGGCGTTCGCGACGTTTGCAGCGGTCGTCGCGGCGCAGGGCGGCGACCGCCGCGCGGTGGAAGATGTTGCGCGTTTGCCGCATGCGCCCATTGTGCAGACCGTTTACGCGCCGAAACATGGCTATATCGCGGAAATCGAACCGCTCGCTATCGGTCGGGCCGCGATGCGCCTCGGTGCGGGCCGCGAGCGCAAGGGGGACACGATTGATCCCGCTGTCGGCATCGTCCTGCGCGCGGTAGTCGGGGAGCGCGTCGAGCGGGGCGCGCCGCTCTTCGACATCCACGCGCGCGACGGAGCGGATGCAGAGCGTGTGCAGGTGGACGCCCTCGCGGGATACATATTCACTGACGAATCTGTTGTCGTGCCGCCGCTCATCAAGCGGACAATTCTGGCACCCTCCTGAGAATTGCTTTCTCTCTCGCTTCTCACTTTCCCTTCAATGCTGCGGCATGAAATGTGCGACAAGAGTGTCGTTAACAGTATTCGATGTCAAGAAGCAGTGAAGCAGCAAAGGGAATGCGCAATGGCGCAGGTCGTACCAACGGCCGATGTCGAATATACATCGGCACTCCTCACCCGCATCCTTTCCCACCTTGTTGGCACGCTGGCGAACACGATCGGTGTACCGGACATCACCGGCCTTTCGCGGCGGCTGTTGCGCGACTGGTGCAACGGGGTCGTGCCGAGCGCGGCGATCGCGCCATTGTCGCTCCACCTAATCGAAGCGGCGATTGATATTGTCACAATGTCCCATCCCTTGACGCAAGCGGATAGTACGCAGCGCTATGCCTGGCGGTTCGCGACCGATCTCCAATACGCGCCGGAACGCTTCGTCGCTTGAGATTGAGATATAGCCACAGAGACACAGAGGGCACAGAGAGGGACGAAGGAAGAGAAATTTATTCCCTTTGTCTTCCTCTGTGCCCTCTGTGTCTCTGTGGCTAACTCTTTTTGCCGAAGCGGGAGAGTAGGAAGGGTGCGAGGTCGGCGTGCGCGCCGTTGGTGACGGCGTCTGCGATCAGTTGCCCGGTGATTGCCGAAAGGGCGACGCCGTCTCCCTCATGACCGGCCGCCATCATGAAGCCCACGATGCCATCTACCGGGCCGAGGATCGGCAGGCCATCCGGTGTGTACGGCCGCAAGCCCGCGCCGCGTGTCGCGATCGGTGCGTCCGCGAGCGAGGGCATGAATGTGGCGGCATGGTGCAGAATGGCGTCCGTCATCGCGATCTCCGAGGTCGTGTCATAGCCCGCAAACTCGCGCGAGTTGCCGACGAACGTACCGCCGTCCGAGCGCGGCATTAATGTGAGCGCGCCGCCCATCCGCAGGAAGGGATCGGGCGATCGGTCGCCGTACGCCGGGTCGAACTTCGCGAGCAGATAGGCTGCTTCGAGGATCGGGCGATGAACCGTCGGTGCACTTCCCGGCAGTGTGCGTAGCCACTGGCCGCGCCGGGGCGCGATCGGCACATCCAGACCGACCATCGCCGCGACCATCGGCGCCCAGACGCCCGCTGCGTTGACGACCATGCCGCACGGGATTTCGCCCCGATCCGTTGCCACGCTCGTCACCCGCCCATCGGTCGTGCGGATCGCCGTGACGGTTATACCGGTGTGGATGGTCGCGCCCGCCTTCGTTGCTGCCCGCGCGTAGGCCCGCGCGAGCAATGTCGGGTCTACATGCGCATCGGTGATACCGTCCGCCATCGGTGGCAGATAGGTTGCCCCGGCGTATGCGCCCGTCAGGGCCGGTTCCAAAGCCAACACCGCCGCCCGGTCCAGTAGCGTGACCGGCAGGCCCGCCGCACATTGCGCCGCGAGGAAGGGTTCGAGCGTCCGCGCCGCCGCATCGTCGGGCAGCAGGACCAGCGCGCCATTCATTGCGTAGCCGGTCTCGCCGAGGTCGGGGGCCATCGCATGCAGCAAACGGGCGCTTTGCAGCCCGAGAGTCAGGTGAGGTCCGGGCCGCTTGGTTTGCAGGATGATGCCGCCACCGCCCGCTCCCGTCGTGCCCGAACCGATCTCACTGCGTTCGACGAGCGCCACCGCGACGCCGCGCCGCGCCAACTCCCGCGCAATCGCCGTTCCGCTCACCCCGCCGCCGATCACCACCACATCCGCCGTCACGCGATCCATCGCGAATCCTCCCATGTATCAAAAATTCGACTTCTAGAGGCGTCCGCAGACCAATCATCCGCGCGAGGGGTTTGCTGCCTCATGGTCAGGAAAGGCACCAAATCCGGTCTCAACGAGACTCTTTCAGATGATAGACTGTGTGATGGTACATACGCGAGGGGAGCGACGATGTCTTTCTGGGCGGCGATGCAGTATTGCCCGAAGTGCGGCGCGGAGTTCGGGACGGGCGGTTTCGAGGCGACGCCGTTCCCGGCCTGCGCGGCGTGCGGGTTCGTCTTTTTTCGCGGCCCGGCACTTGCGAGTGGGTGCATGGTCGTCGAGGATGGGCGATT
>JBBSFO010000363.1:0-5584 GCA_038238655.1 Thermomicrobiales bacterium
CCGCGAGCATGTCGTCTTCGGACAGGCCCGTCTTCTCACTCATCGCCGCGAACTCGTAGTCACTACCGAGGAAGACCGCAGCGCCCTTCAGACCATCGGCGAGCGCCGGGCCGTCCATCACGGTCGTTTGCCACGCGGGCATGTAGACGAAGGGGACGCCGAGCGTCCGGCACTCATTCGGGAACCGCTCAATCGCTTCCGGCACCGTTGGCCCGATCAGCGCGACGGTGATTGCATCGGCGGCGAGGTTGTGGAACGAGGTCAGGTCACTGCGCCCCATCGCGCCCGCGTAGAAACCCATCACGGTGTTGTTCTTCGTGTCCGCCGTGATGAAACAGGAGGCAGTCATCTCGTTCGGTACGCCAATCACGGGCGCGGTGTCCACGCCGATCTGTTCGAGGTACGCACGGTAGGTATCGAAATCGTCGCCGCCCGCCGTCGCGAGGATCGAGCACGGCTGCTGCAGCAGTGCGAGTGAATACGCGATGTTCCCGGCGACACCACCGCGCTGCTTCTTCATCTTCTCGACGAGGAAGGAGATGCTGAGGACGTGGACCTTGTCCGGCATGATGTGGTCCCGGAAGTCGCCGGGGAAGTCCATGATAAAATCGTACGCGAGCGAACCCGTCACGACGACCGCTTTCGGTCGGATCGCCGTGCCCCCACTTGTCACACCATCGTCCGTCATGCGCCCTTCTTCCTTGAGTAGTCAGTTCGCAGCGACCTGTGTCATCGCGATTGTTCGATCCGCTACCGCGCGAATCGCCTGGGTAAACGGTGAACCAAGCACTCCCGCATCCGTGATGATCGCGGCGATCAGGTCGGCGGGCGTGATATCGAAAGCAGGGTTGGCAACCGCGACGCCGTGCTGCGCGATGCGGACGCCGCCAATCTCGGTCACTTCCTCCGCCGCGCGCTCTTCGATCGGGATCGCGTCGCCATCGGCAATCGAACGATCGAGGGTGGAGCATGGCGCGGCGACATAGAAGGGGAGACCATGCGCGCGGGCGGCGAGGGCGGCGCTGTAGGTGCCGATCTTGTTCACCGTGTCGCCGTTCGCGGCGATCCGGTCCGCGCCGACGATGACTGCCTGGATCAACCCGCGCCGCATCAGCGATGCCGCCGCGCCATCCACGATCAAGGTGGACGGAATGTTCCACCGCTGCAAATCCCACATCGTCAACCGCGCGCCCTGCAAACGGGGGCGGGTTTCGCCCACATAGACATGGAGTTTCGTGCCTTGCAGCCACGCGGCGCGGATCACGGCAAGCGCCGTCCCGTCGCCGCCTGAAGTGACGAGCGCGCCGGTATTGCAGTGCGTGAGGATGCCCCCGGCAGACAGCAGCGGCGCGCCATGGGCCGCGATCCGCTCGCTCTGCGCGCGGTCTTCGTCCCCGATAGCCGCGACTTCGGCGACGAGCGCGGCCCGGAGGGCGGCGGGGCCAGCGGGTGCGGCGGCGCGGGCAGTGCGCATCATCCGATCAATTGCCCAGCCGAGGTTAACGGCCGTCGGGCGCGTCGCCCGCAGTTCTTCGGCACGCATGGCAATGTGCATGATGAGCATGCGCGTGTCCTGCGCATCCCACTCGTGGGCGGCGAGGGCAACCCCGGCGGCCCCGGCAACACCAAGTGCAGGGGCGCCGCGCACCTGCATCGTGCGGATCGCGTGGGCGACTTCATCCGGCGTGCGAAGGGTGAGCCAAACTTCCTCGTGCGGCAGGCGCGTCTGGTCAATGATCATGACCGCGCCATCGCGCCACGCCACCGCCCGGAAGTTTTCTTGCTCATTTGCCAGCGCCGCCAACCCTGTACCCCATTGCTGCGAGGAGACTCCGGTGACAGCAAAACGGCCACCCCGAATGAGCAGCCGCGCGTTCTCCTCGCGTGAGGGAGTTCGGCGGACCGCTCATCGTCCAGCGCGGGCGCGCTGGCGGCATTGGCACCATCCTCACTCGTGAGGAAGGTTGCCGGGCTTCGTCGGGCCTGTCCCTCCACCGCTCGTGATGAGTGTCCGGAGTCTCTTCACTTGTTGCCGCGCAGCATAGCACATCGGCGTGGCGAGGGCAACGCATCGCATTCCCTCATCAACAATAGGCTCTCCCACCTTCTCGCTGATGCGGGCCGGGCATGGTGTCGCATAGACTCCTGAGCGATCGTCATTCCCTTCGCTACCGCAGGAGTCTGCTATGGGTGTCCCTTGCCTGCTCACGCTTTTCCCCACCTGCGCGCGTTTCATCCCGACCCGCCAGACCGCTCGGCGCTGCAACAGATCGGACTCGCCCTTGGTGGTCAAGCAGGCGCTCGCCTCTCCGGGAAGTTGGCGCTGCCGATCAGCGGCAAGACCGTGCTCATCTCATCCGCCAGACGTCACTCCCGCCGATTGATCTGCCCCGCGTCGTCGGGATCGCCGACTGGGCGTGGCGGCGCGGTCACCGTTACGGCACGATCCGCTGCGACCTGGAGCGGCACCGACCCGTGGAGTTGCTGCCGGATCGCTCGGCGGAGACCGTCGCTTTGACGCCGAAATGTTGAGCGACGGCCAACATGAGGAATCGAATGTGTTTGACGCGAAGGTCTCGATTGATGGTCAGGATATTCTGCCGTGTGGCAGTTCCGTAATCGTTCCACTTCGGATGCTCGGTGAAAATCGCCCCGTAGTCGCCCGCCCTGTACGCGGCAGTATCCACGAAGCGTAAGACAGTGGTCTGGCCGGATACGGTGGTCTTGACCTTCCTGAAAATGTCAGCGGCGCGCATCGGTCCGTGATGCGTGATGCATGCATGATGTAAATACAAGACGGTGTTTATTCCATCCTCACCGATGAATCCTTGGCCGGTCAGAGCGAACCCTTCGCGACGATATCACCGGTCGGGGCGGCGCTGCCGCCGGTCGGTTCGACACTGATCGCAACCGCCTGCGCATTCGTCACATCCCCGCGCACGAGGCCACTCCACGAGCCGTCCGGGTTCGGGGAAAAGAGACCGGCACCGACCGGAGTCGTGCCCGCGATGAACCAGACTTCATAGACCTTGCCGTTGGCAAGCGGCGTCAACCCGCTGATTGTCAGGACAGCGGCCTGATCGTTTGCGAGCCGGAGCAGTTCACCGCGCGCGCGGCCATTTGGTGTCGTGCCCGCGATCGGCTTCGTCATGCCTGCGGCGGAGATCGCGCTACTCTGCGTGGCGATCACCCGGTCTTTGCCGCTTAGATCGTGATTGAGCGCCGCTGCCCAACCGCCAAACCCGACGGTGAGCGCGAGCAGAATCACCGCCGCGAAGGGCCAGATAACGCCCCGCTGCCGTCGCGTGCGGGTCGTATCAAGGGAAACAGGCTGTTTGCTGCGCGGGGACTGCTCGGCGTCGGCCAGTGCTTCCTGATACACATCGGCCATCAAGCGCAGGCGAAGTCGGGGGCTGGGCATTTGGGGAGAAATACTATACGGGATCATCGCCGCCGCCTCTTGTAACATCATCACATCATCCACCGCGTCCGGGCGAGTAGCGAGATACTGCTCGACAGCCGCTTCTTCATCCGGGGATAACGCATGGAGCGCATACGCCGCGAGCAGGTTCGATGGGTGCGATGCATCCGCCTCCGACATCTCGGGGGGACGGTTGTTCTGCGGATCCATCACCGTGCGCGCTCCATTCCTTCATCCACCGCGTCCGGCACCGAGAGCAGATCGCGCAACTTGTCGAGCGCCAGACGCATACGCCCTTTGACCGTCCCTAACGGGATACCGACCCGCTGTGCGATTTCCGTGTGCGTGAACCCACCGTAATATGCGAGGTCCACCACCTGCCGTTGCTCGGGCGGCAATGTCGCCATCGCTTGCCGTACCCGCTCGTGTTCCAAACCCTGCACCACTTCCGTCCACGTATCTTCTTTTGCGGTCAACGGCATCGCGTCGTCTATTACCGTGTCCGCGCCCACTTTCGACCGCGCACTGCGCATTTGATCAATCGCGCGATGATGCACGATAGTCAGCAGCCAGGTACGAACCGTCCCCCGGCGCGTATCATACGTTGCACCTTGTCGCCAGACGTTAAGAAAGGCTTCCTGAACGACATCCTCCGCGCCGCCCCGCTCGCCAAGCAGACGGTACGCGAGCGCAAACGCGACTCCCCCATATCGGTCATAGAGCAATTCGACACCGCGCGGATCACGGCACGTAATCTGACGGAGAATCGCAGCATCGGTGTTCTGGTCCATGTTCTCGTCCGCCGCCATGCTCTTCCTAACTGTACGGAAACCTTCTTAGCACGGATCACTGCCGAGACGATTCAGCTGAGCGCCACTCCATCTACCATCCATTATACCGATAGACGCCATAAAGTCGCGATGGCCTTCGACAGGCAAGTGGTATGTGCATGCCCGATGATCGAGTACCACTTCCAAGACTTCGACTACGGCTTTTCGCTCCGAGGCGACGGCGATAACGAAAGGAGCGAACACCGGCACTATTGCCTACCTTCCTCTTTGATTAAGACGCGCGTCCGGCCTATACCGATGCATATACTACGCTGCCGAGCACAAGTGGGATCCGCACAAAGAAAATTATGGACATTGACTATGGTTCCTTTCAACACTGCTCCGCAGAATCGTTCTGTGACTCTGGCACTGATCTTGCACTCTGTCGTTAGGGCCTTCATCGCAGAAAATTGATTCATTGCGGGAAGGAGAGGGGTGAGGTGGGAGGATGGGTGCGGAGGTGCGACTGATCCGAACATCTGGTGGGTGCGTACTCGGGGTTAGGGTTTGACGACGGGCGGAGACCCGCCGGTCATCGCAAGCGTAGTCCTCTGCGAAGAGGAAGGAGCATGGAGAACGTGGAAGAGCGCATTTTAGGGATCGTGCATGCCGAGTTGTCGCGTCGCGCGCTGTTGCGGGGCGTTGTGGGGGCGGCGGCGCTGGCCGCGATGCCGTTGAGCAGCATTGCCTTTGGGGAGGTGCAGGCGCTGGCCGCCAACCTGCCCGATGACTTTGCCATTCTGAACTTTGCCCTCACGCTTGAGCATCTCGAGGATGTGGCGTACCGGCAGGCGATTGCCAGCGGCAAGCTGACGGGCAAGAATGCGCAGTACGTGCAGCAATACGGCGATCAGGAGCGGCAGCACGTTGCGCTGATCACGGGGGCGTTGCAGCAGGCGGGCAAGTCGGCGGTGGCGGAGCAGGGGAAGTACAACTTCCCCGCCTACACGGATGAGAAGACGATCATCTCCTTTCTGCGCGTGTTGGAAGAGACGGGCGTGGGGGCGTACAGCGGGGCGGCGCAGTTCATCAAGGACAAGGGGATTCTGACGATTGCCGGGGGGATTCAGCAGGTGGAGGCGCGGCACACGGCGATTCTGCGACGGCAGGACGGGATGGCGCCGGTGCCGACGGCGTTCGAGAAGGCGTTGACGCCGGACCAGGTGTTGGCGGCGGCGGGGCCGATCCTCGGGGCATAAGACGAGCGACGAGACGGGCAGACGAAAGGAGAGCGATACGGGATGGTGACATTCAACAACGACATTGATGTGTTGAACTACGCGCTGACGCTGGAGCAGTTCGAGGCGGCGCTGTACAAGGTGCTGATTGGTGC
>JBBSFO010000364.1:0-5572 GCA_038238655.1 Thermomicrobiales bacterium
GCGCGCTATCAGACGGCGGTCTATAACCTCGCGTACCGGATGCTCGGCGATGCCGGGGAAGCGGAAGATGCTGCTCAGGAGGTCTTCCTACGCATCTATCGCCGCCTCGCGACCTACGATGCCGACCATCGGTTTTCTACCTGGGTGCTCTCGATTGCCAGCCACTATTGCATAGACCTGCTCCGGCGCAAGCGGCCCTGGCTCGTGCCGCTCGAAAATATCTCCAACTGGATGCGGGCGCGTTCGCGCGGGCCAGAGGCAGCGGCGCTGGTGCAGGAGCAACAGGATACCGTTCGCAACCTGCTCGCGAAACTGCCGGAACATTACCGGCTCGTTCTGCTCTTGCGGTACTGGCACGATCTCGGTTATGAAGAGATTGCACAGGTCGTGGATCTGCCTGTGAGCACGATTAAAGCGCGACTGCATCGCGCACGTAATGCACTGGCGGCGCTGGTGAATGGCGACGGGAGGCTTGCCGATGCATTGCAAGCCCACTCGTAAACTGCTGCTCCAATCGCTCGAACATCCCCTCGACGCCGAAACAGAACGCGCGGTTCAGGCTCACGTCGGGGAATGTGCCGCGTGTCGTCAATTTGTCGAGGCGATGCAGATGTGGCCGACTCAGGCGTCGGGCAGGCAGCGGGCGCAGAGCGCGCCGGATTTGACGGAGCGGGTGCTCGCGAATGTTCGTCCGTTGCCGCCACCGTGGGTTTACCGGCAGCAGCAACAAAGCAAACAGGTGCCGCACCTCGTCGCCTTCGTGGTGGGGACACTCGGTGTCGTGCTGACGTTCCTCATGCTTTGCCTGACCTTTGTCGTCGCGATTGCGGGAGAGACCCGACCTGATTCGGGGCGGCAGCGGCAACTATTGGTGCCAGAGGTATGGGGCGATGTACAAAATTGGATGAATAGCGTACCGAACGATCACGCGCACGCTATCGTGACGCTGATTGTCGCCGGTGCGTTTCTCCTGCTCGTTGTGACCTGGTTCCGCACACTGGCAGTCCAAGTTGGCCGTGACCGCCAGTAGCGCCGCCCCTGAGTCTATCATTCGCTTCGCGCGCGCGACCCGTCAGTATACGACGGGTCGCGGCACCGTAATGGCGCTCCACGGGGCGACCTTCACGATTGCACGCGGTGAGTGGGTGGCAATCGTCGGGCCGTCCGGGAGCGGCAAGAGCACGCTAATGAACCTTCTCGCCGGTATTGACCGGGCGAGCGACGGGGAAGTCTGGGTCAACGGCCAGGAGTTAACCCATCTTTCTGAGGAGCGGCTGGCGCGCTGGCGCGGGCGGCAAGTTGGGATCGTCTTCCAGTTCTTTCAGTTAATGCCGACACTGACGGCGGTCGAAAACGTCGTCCTGCCAATGGAACTGTGCGGTCGGTGGCGCGGCGAGCGGCGGAAACGGGCAATGGCGCTGTTGGAGCGTGTTGGCGTCGCCGAACTCGCGTCCAGCCTGCCTTCGCAGATGTCGGGCGGGGAGCAGCAGCGCGTTGCCATCGCCCGCGCGCTCGCCAATGATCCGGCGATTCTGCTCGCGGACGAGCCGACAGGAAATCTCGATTCGGCGACGGGCGAGCGGGTGATTGATCTCCTTGCCGATCTTGCGGATGGTTCCCGCACACTGCTGATCGTTACCCATGACGAGCGCCTCGCCACGCGTGCCCCCCGGATTATTGGGCTTGCAGACGGGCGTATCGTGCGCGACACTACCACGACCGAGCGCACTGTGACTCCCGTGGTCGAAGGAGATGCGGCGCGCGTGTTGGGTTGAGCATGGTGGATGCGGCGGCGTGAAACGGTAATCGAGCGAATGACGGTACTGGTTCGCAAGACGCTGAGGGATTTTGGCGTACGCCGACTGCGATCGGCGCTCCTGCTCATGGGCATCGTTATTGGTGTGGCGGGCGTCGTCGCAATTGCGTACACGGCGCGTAATCTCGCACGCGCCCAGCAGGACGCCTATATCAGCGCGTCCCAGTCCGATCTCTTTATCAATGTGCGAAATTTCCCGACCGATCTCCAGAATGTCTTCGCGGGGATGGACAACGTCCAGGCCATCGAGACACGCGTCGCGAACTACCTCCAATGGACGAACGGCGGGCCGTATCGCGATGTCCTGATCTACGGCATCCACGATTTCAACGCGATGCGGATCAATATTCCGACACTCACCGAGGGGCATTGGCCGGGGAAAGGTGAAGTGGTGCTCGACGCTTCCGCGCGGAATCTTCAACCTGTCGCGATCGGCGACACGATCGCTTTTCGGGAGACCGTCGCGTCGCCACCCGTCTACGCGCGGATCAGCGGTTTTACGCGGACGCCCGGTGAAGCCGATGCCTCGATCCAGAATCGCGCCACCGGCTATGCTCCCGCAGCGGACGTGCAACAGTGGCGGAAGGAACAAGGGGACAACCAACTCCTCGTCAAGCTCAACGAACTTCGTCGGGCCACCGACACCCAAAAAACGATGAACCGCGTCCTGGACAAACGCGGCATCCCCCACGGAGCGGGCGCGATTCGGGACGCGCAAAATGCGCCGGGCACGAAAGAATTAGGCGCGCTCCTTCTTTTGATGTCGGTCTTCTCGGTCATCGGTGTCATCCTCAGTGGCTTCCTCGTCTGGAACACGATGACGGCGGTGATGGCGGAAGAGATGCGGCAGGTCGGTATCCTGCGCGCCCTTGGGGCGAACCGGTGGCAGGTGCTGCGGACCTATCTCTTGCCCGCGTTGGTCGTTGGTATCGCGGGGAGCGCGATCGGTCTCCTCGTCGGCGTGCTCGGTGGTGGAAGGCTGACGGCATTCCTCAGTGGTTTGATTGGCCTGACACTGCCCCCGTTCACGATCGCGCCGCGCGAAGTGCTGCTCGGTGTCGGTGTCGGCGTCGGCGTCGGCGTCGGCGCGGCATTAATCCCGGCGTGGCAGGGGACGCGCGTGTCGGCGCTCGAATTGTTGCGGAATTACGGAGTGCGCGCCGATTACGGCGTGGGCATCATTCAGCGGGCGCTCGCACGGCTGCGGGGCACGACCGCGATGCTTACGATGGCGATCCGCAACACATGGCGGCGACGCGTCCGCTCGATCATTACGGTGCTCGTCGTTGCCATTGGCGTGGCGGCATTCATTGGCACGCAGGCACTGAATACATCAGTAACGACAACGATTGACAACCTTTACGCGACCTACGCGGCAGATGCGTGGCTCGATTTCAACCGTGCGCCCCTTCCCCTTGCGTTTGTTGGCGAATTGCGACGCGATACGGACATTGTCGCCGCCGAAGGCTGGGTTCGCGACGAAGCCTACGTGCAGCAAACCCGGACCGACCTCTGGGGCATCCCTGCGGACACAACGCTGTACAAGCACCAGTTGATCGAGGGGCGCTGGTTCACGGAGAACGAACCGTACGACATCGTCGTCACCGCGAACCTCGCCCATCGTCTCGGTCTCCACGCGGGGAGCCAACAAAAGGTGGTTGTCCGGACACGCGAGCAAATCTACGGCATCGTCGGCATCGTTGACGACGAGAGCACCTATCTCGGCAGCAGCGCGACCGGGAAGGTGTTCATGACGCCGACAAACGCGAACATGCTGCGGGGGCGCGGCAGTACCGCCACATTCTACGCTGTGCGCTTCACCGATAGCACGCCCGCCGGGGTGAACGCCGCTATTCATCGCTACGAGGAGCAGTTTCGACCGCTCAATCCCGAGGCAATCGCGGCCTACGAAGACCGCGCGAGCACGCAAAGCACGATTCGCATCCTCACTCTGCTTCTGTTGGCGATGGTGATCGTCGTCGCGATCATCGGCGTGGTGGGCCTCATCAATACGCTGATCCTCAATATCACCGAACGACGGCGCGAACTGGGCATCTTACGCTCGATTGGCGCGAGCGGCGGCGCGCTGATCCGTTTGCTCGTCAGCGAAGGGCTGGTGCTCGGTGTTCTCGGCTATGGGCTTGGTCTCGCGGGCGGGTACGCACTGGCGCGCTATCTCGTCGCGATTGCCGGATCGAAACTCTTCCGCCTCCAGTTCACGCTCTCGCCGCTTGTGCTGCTCCTGACGGGCGTGCTCACACTCGCCGTTGCAGCGGGTTCGAGTGTTGCACCGGGCATCCTTGCCGCGCGGCTCCGCCCCATTGAGGCGGTGCGCTATGAATAGGCGCGTCGTGGGCCTCACGGTCGTCGTTCTGCTCGTCGTCGCCGGATCGGCGGTCTGGGCGGTGTTCTTTCGCGGTCATGGTGGCACCGTACATACCGTGACCGTGAATCGCCAGGCGGAGTTGAGTGCGACCGTTCGGGCGACCGGGAAAGTGGATGTGACGGGAAAATTGCCCATCCCGCTCGTGCAAGCAGGGACGATCCGGACCGTCGCCGTCAAAGTCGGCGATGCGGTCCGCACGGGCGATCTTGTTGCGGCGCTGGATGATACGCGCCAGCGGCAAGACCTACAGGCGGCAACGGACGCGCTCGATGCGGCGCAATATGGGTTGACGGGTGCCCGCGCCCGCAACAACGGAGACACGGGCGGACGCTCGGCGATTGTCACTGCTGAAGCGACGGTTCAAGATGCGCAACGCCGTCTCGATACGGCGCGTGAGG
Source organism: Thermomicrobiales bacterium (assembly GCA_038238655.1). Taxonomy (GTDB): domain Bacteria; phylum Chloroflexota; class Chloroflexia; order Thermomicrobiales; family JALYUS01; genus JALYUS01. The sequence continues at coordinate 4,601 of JBBSFO010000364.1, forward strand.
CGCTGCGGCGCACGCTGATCCTCGCGCCGATAGACGGTACGATCCTTTCCGTCTCCGTCGCCGAAAAGGGCAGTTACAATCAAGGCCAGGAGGTCACGCAGATCGCCAATTTGCAGAATCTCGTCCTGACGGTGGATGTGGATGAATTGGATGTCCCCCGACTCGGTGACAACCGTACCGCGAAGATCGTCTTCGACGCGTTTCCGGGCAGAGAGATCACCGGCTCGCTTGTTTCGGTCGCTCCGCTCGCGACGAATCGCTCGGGGCGCACGATTTATGAAGGCAGCGTGACGTTTGTGCGCCCGCCCGACCTCGATCTGCGGCCGGGGATGGGCGCGGATGTGACGGTCGCGACACGTACGGAGCGCAACGTCCTCGTCGTGCCCGACCTCGCGATCGAGACGATCGGTGCGAAGACGTTTCTGACCTTCCTCCACGACAATGGATCGCGCGAGCGCGTCGAAGTCCGCACGGGTATCCGTGCCAATGGCTCAATCGTGATTGCCAGCGGCGTCAGCGAGGGAACGCGCGTCGTCGTTCCTTAGTTGGAAGACTTCGACGATTCTTCGATCACGTTGGCATACTGGTTGATGCGTGCCTTCGCTTCGTCGCCGAGCCGATTGATCTCATCGCTCAGGCTGCTGACGCCCTGTTGCAGCATCTCGATCAGCCGGTCAAGGGATTCCTCGATGAGCGGCATGTTCTCGCGGATTGCTCCCTGGATCTGCTCGTCAATGTTCGCGAACTGCGAGCCGAAGAGCGACGACAGTTTGGATCGTCCCTGCTCGCTGCGCATGTACATGATGAGCGCCACCGCGCCCGCCGAGAGCGCGCCGCCCGCGCCGAGCCGCGCTGCCTTCTGCCCCTTGGTTTCCTGGTCGTGTGTGGTAACTGCCATTGGTAGCCTCCTTATTCTGCATGCCCTATAGCAACTTGCGCGCCGCCGGATTTGGCTTGGTACTGCCCGATCTA
>JBBSFO010000365.1:0-5571 GCA_038238655.1 Thermomicrobiales bacterium
GCGTCATCACAGGTTCAGCGCATCAGGTCATCCTCGATGCGCTCTGCGAGCGGGACGAGGCACGCGCGGTCGCGTTGATCGAGGATCATCTGCGGGGGTCGTATGAGCGCGTCATCGGCTCGCTGCACGATCGGGTGGCGGTCGGTAGTCAATAGACGGTATCAAGAGGACGGGGCGCGAAGCGCTTCCGGTTTCCTCCGACGACTGTGTACCGACTACTGGCTGCGCGCAAGGTAGAGGAGGATACAAGGAACGCCAGCATGAATCATGGACTGGGGCAAGGGGCAGTGGAAGTGTGCCAGGACGCTTTTGGTGGAAGGGGAACAGGAATGTCTGAACACGAGACGGGTACAAGATTCGGGGCACGCACGATTATCACGCGGCGGCGATTCCTCGCGACAACGAGCGCGGTCGCGCTCGGTAGCCTGCTCGCCGCCTGTGGTGGCTCGAAGGCGACGGAGGCGCCGGCGGCGACCAAAGCAGGCACGACGGCCCCCGCCACCGGTGGCACGACCGCAACGCAAGCGCCCGCAAGCGCCTCCACGGGCAAGCCGATCAAGGGCACGGAGATCACAATTCTCTGGCAGGCACCGTCCATCCAGGCGGCGGCCGATATCCAGGAAAAAAGCATGGACGACTGGGCGAAGGCCGCCGGTGTGAAATTGACGAAGGATAGTGTCGCGCTCGATCAGTGGGATGCGAAACTGGCGACGAACGCGCAAACCAAGCAGGGCGCGGACCTCGTCAATATGTATCAGCAACACGTCGCGACGAACGAGAACGTCATGATGGATATCTCCGATTTCGCTGAGGAGATCGGCAAGACGGTCGGCGGATGGTACGACGGCCCGAAGACCGTCTCCGTCCGGGATGGCAAATGGAAAGCGCTCCCCGCCGCGATCTACGGCCAGTACTGGATCTACCGCGAAGACCTCTTCAAGCAGGCCGGAGCAGACAAATTTCCCGAGACGTACGAGGAGTTTCATCAGATCGGCAAGAAATTAAAGGCGGCCGGTACACCGCTCGGCCACACCCTCGGCCACGCGGTGACGGACGGCGCGACGCACAACTACTCGCTGATGTGGGATTTCGGTGCCAAGGAGTTTGAGGCGGACGGCAAGACGCTCGCCCTCAACTCGAAAGAGATGATGGACTGCCTGACCTTCTTCCAGGGATACTATAAGGACTCACTGGCCGAAAACGCGTTCGCCTGGGACGAGACCGGTAACAATCTCGCCTACACCTCCGGCCAGATCGCGGCAACCAACAACGCGAACACGATCTACGCGGGCTTACTGAAAAACGACGCCGGTCTCGCCGCGAAATCCAGCCACGGCACGACGCTCAAAGGCCCCGCCGGTGCGTTCCAGTACATGAGCATGCAGTTCTGGGGCATCCCGACCTACGCGAAGAATGTTGATGCCGCCAAAGACTATCTGCGCTCGGTCTTCTACACCAAGGACTTCCAGACAGGCTGGACCAAGGCGGGCAACGGCTACAATCTGCCGCCGTTCGCGATGCTCGAAACGGTGGATGCCGCGTGGCCGACCGATCCGAAACTCGCCAGCGCCCGCACGCTCGCGAAGACGACGCGCTTGCCCGGTTCCCCCGGCCCCTATACGCAGGTTGTCGGCGCGGCACAGAACAAGTTCATCATCATTGACACCTTCGCGAAAGTCGCCCAGGGAATGGCTCCGAAGGACGCGATCGCCTTCGCCGTCAACGAGTACAACGTCCTGCTCAAAGGCGGTTGATCGTTCTGCATTTCTCCCCCTCTCCATCGCAATGGAGAGGGGGTGCCCATTGGGCAGTGGGGGTGAGGTTAGACGATGGGAATCTCGCACGCGGTCGGTCAGCCCGAGGAGCGGCGGCGTGAGGCCGCAGCGCACCGTTGGCAGATCATCCGGGGGCGCGACGCGACGCAGGGGTACATCATGGTCGCGCCCGCGATCATTCTCCTGGTCGTGCTCGTCGCCTATCCGTTTTGCCTCGCCCTCTGGTTGAGCCTGACGAACAAGACGGTCGGCACGAACGGCTCATTCGTCGGCTTCCACAACTTTACGAACCAACTGAACAGCCAGATCTTCAGGATGGCCTTCCGCAATACGGTCTGGTACACCTTCCTGACGACGGTCATCAAGTTCGTACTCGGGTTCGCGCTGGCGCTCCTCCTCAATCAGGAGTTTTTTGGGCGCAAGTTCTTCCGCGCCGCGATTCTGATGCCGTGGATCGTGCCGAGCGTCCTCAGTACGATGGCATGGCTCTGGCTTTTCGATAGCAATCTCAGCAGCCTGAACTGGCTCTTCAAGCATCTCCATCTCATCCACAAGAATCTGCCGTTCCTGACGGACCCGAATTGGGCGATGGGGAGCATCGTCACTGTCAATGTCTGGCGCGGGACACCATTCCTCGCGATCACGATTCTCGCCGGATTGCAGACGATCCCGCGCGATCTCTATGAGGCCGCCTCGATTGACGGCGCGAGCCTCCTCACCAAATTCGCCCGCATCACCGTCCCCCTGGTGATGCCCGTCGTGACGATCGTGCTGATTGTCTCGATCATCGGCACGTTCTCGGATATCCAGATTGTCTATGCCCTTACCGGCGGCGGGCCAATCAACAGCACGCAGGTGCTCGCGACGCTCAGTTATTCGTCGGGGTTGAAATCAGGCTTGCTCGGGCAGGGGGCAGCAATTTCGCTCTACATGCTCCCGGTCATGCTGCTTATGGTGATCCTGCAAGTCTGGAACGTGCGGAGGCTCGCCAAATGACATCGAAGCGCACCTTCGGCCGGACGCTCATTCGCCTTCTGACGATCTACCTGCCGGCCCTGATCGTCCTCGTGCTGATCTTGTTTCCGTTCTACTGGATGATCGTCACATCGTTCAAGGCAGACTCCGAACTGACAAATTTGAAGATCAATCCGTTCTATCCGCATAGCCCGACCTGGGCGCATTATTACCGCCTCCTGTGGCAGACCGCGTATATCCGCTGGTTCTGGAACACGACATATGTCGCGATTTCGAGCACGCTGATCTCGATGGTCATCAGCATCCTCGCAGGGTATGCGCTGGCACGGCTGCGCTTTCCGGGTAGTTCGCTCTTTAGTGGCGCAATCTTCGTCGTCTATCTCGTGCCGACGACGCTTTTGTTTATCCCGATGGCGCAGGTCATCCTGCGATTTGGGCTGGTCAACAACCCGCTGGCGCTGATTATTGTCTACCCGACCTTCCTCGTGCCGTTCTGCACCTGGCTCCTGATTGGCTACTTCCAGACGATCCCGCGCGAGCTGGACGAATGCGCGATGGTGGACGGTGCGACGCGCTTTCAGGCTCTCGTACGGATCGTGTTACCGTCAGCGATTCCGGGTGTTGTCACGGCGGGCATTTTCGCCTTTACGCTTTCGTGGAACGAGTTCATTTACTCGCTCGTGCTCGTCTCGACGGACAACAGCCGTACGCTCGCGGTTGGCGTGCTGACGAAACTGGTGCGTGGCGACCTCCTCCCGTGGGGACCGCTGATGGCTGCGGCGCTGCTCGGTTCGATCCCCGTTGCAATCTTGTATTCTTTCTTTGTCGAGCAGTACGTCTCCGGTCTCACCGCCGGAGCGGTCAAGGGCTAACACGGTGGCGTAGGCTTCAGCCTGCGCGAGCGACGAGAGAGTTGAACCGCCAAGACGCCAAGGACGCCAAGAAATACAGAGAGAAGAAGAGATGAATCTTTCTTTACCTTTCATTCTCTTCTTGGTGTGCTTGGTGCCTTGGCGGTTCAGATAGAATCAGGAGGTAGCATGGCAGTAGAGACGGCACAGGCGACGGGCGCACAGGTGGGAAGGGAGCAGTTGCTCGGGCTGTACCGGCAGATGCTGGAAATCCGCCGGTGCGAGGAGCAGTTGGCGCGCTTGCATCAGAGCGGGTTGATCCCCGGCGCGTGCCACACGTACGTCGGGGAGGAAGCGATCGCGACGGCGGTCTGCGCGCATCTGCGTGAGACGGACACGGTGATGAGCACGCATCGGGGCCACGGGCACGCACTCGCGAAGGGCGTGCCACCGCGTGAGATGATTGCCGAACTCCTCGGCAAGGCAACGGGCTGCTCGCACGGACGCGGCGGCAGCATGCATATCTTCAAGCCCGAGGTCGGCATGCTCGGCACGAGCGGCATCGTCGGGCCGAGCATCCTGATGGCGGCGGGCGCGGGCTACACCTATATGCTGAAGAAGTCCGATCAGGTGGCGGTCGCCTTCTTCGGCGATGGCGCGGTGAGCAACGGTGCGTTCCATGAGGGACTGAACCTCGCTACCGTCTGGGATTTGCCCGTCCTGTTCGTGTGCGAAAACAACCAGTACGCGACCGAAGTGCCCTTCGCGACGGTGACGAAAAACGCGAGCGTCGCGTCCAGAGCGGCGAGCTACGGCCTGCCGGGCATCGAACTGGACGGCAACGATGTCCTCGCGATCTATCAGGCGGCGGGCGAGGCGGTTCGCCGGGCGCGCGCGGGCAATGGGCCGACCCTGCTCGAATGCAAAACCTACCGCACGCGCCCACACTCCGAGGGTATGCGCGACGCGGGCTACCGCACGCAGGAAGAGGTCGAAGGGTGGCGGGGGCGCGATCCAATTCCACGATTGCGCAATCACCTGTTGGCCGAAGGCATCGCGACGGAGGATGAACTGGCGCAGATTGACCGCGCCGTCCAGGAAATGATCGCCGAAGCCGTCGAGTTCGCCAAGGAAAGCCCCTGGCCCGATGCCGCCACCGCGACCGATCACGTCTACAGTAACGAGTAACGAGTAACGAGTGCTTGATCCCGTCTCGTTACTCGTTACTTCATAAGGAGTCATGATGCGTGAGATGACGTTTACGGCAGCGGCCCTCGAGGGCTTGGGTGAAGAGATGGCGCGCGATCCGATGATCTTTGTCGTCGGGGAAGGTGCGGGGGAGCGTGGCGGGAACTTCGGCACGACGGTCGGGCTGTATGCCGAGCACGGGCCGGCGCGGCTGCGCGACACGCCGATCACCGAGCGCGGCTTTACGGGCCTGTGTACCGGCGCGGCGATGACCGGCGCGCGACCGATTGTGGATTACATGTTCATTGATTTCGGCCTGGACGCGATGGGCGAGCTGATTAACCAGACGGCGAAAATCCAGTACATGAGCGACGGTCGTCTGAAGATGCCGATTGTCCTGCGCGGCTGCATCGGCATCGGTAACTCGGCGGCGACGCATCACTCCGGCAGTTACTACTCGATCTTCACGCACTGCCCCGGCTTTCGCGTTGTTGTGCCGACCACGCCGTACGACGCCAAGGGGCTGCTGAAAACTGCCATTCGCTCGGATGATCCGGTGCTGTTTATGGAGCATCGCGCTGTGCTCAATACGCGCGGGCCGGTGCCGGAAGAGGAATATTTCATCCCCTTCGGTGAGGCGCGAATTGCGCGCGAGGGAACGGATGTGACGGTCGTTGGCATCGCCGCGATGGTCAACCGGGCGCTCGTCGCCGCCGACACGCTGGCGGCAGAAGGCATCTCGGTCGAGGTGATTGACCCCCGGACGCTCGTGCCGCTGGACA
>JBBSFO010000366.1:0-5570 GCA_038238655.1 Thermomicrobiales bacterium
ACCCGCTGCACATCCTCCCCCGTCGCGACCACCATCACACACTCCCTTGAAACCAAATGAACCGCAGAGACGCAGAGGACGCAGAGGAGGGAAGAGAAGAAAGATTGATTTCTCTGCGTCCTCTGCGTCTCTGCGGTTCATTTGGTTTCAAGGGAGTGTGTGATGGTGGTCGCGACGGGTGAGGATGTGCAGCGGGTACGGGGGGCGCGGCGGTTGCGTGGAACGATTCGCGTGCCGGGTGACAAGAGCATCAGCCACCGCGCGCTCCTGTTCAACGCACTTGCGAACGGGACGGCGCGCGTCCGTGGCTTCCTCGACGGCGCGGATTGCCGGACGACGCTTGCCGCCCTGCGCGCGATGGGCGTCCGCATTGAGGAGCGCGACGGGACGCTAACTGTGCAGGGTGCGGGCATTCATGGCTTGATTGAACCAACGGACATCCTCGATTGCGGCAACAGCGGCACGACGACGCGCCTCCTGCTCGGCATCCTTGCCGGGCAGTCCTTCTTCACCGCATTAACGGGCGATGGTTCGCTCCGCCGCCGCCCGATGGGGCGCGTCACCGAGCCTTTGCGGCAAATGGGTGCCCGGATTGATGGGCGCGAAGAGGGCAGACTGCTCCCGCTCGGCGTCCGAGGTGGGAATTTGCATGGCATCGTATATGAACTACCGATCGCCTCCGCGCAGGTGAAATCGTCGTTGCTGCTCGCCGCGCACTTCGCGGATAGCCCGACGACCCTTGCCGGCCGCACCGACTCCCGCGATCACACCGAGCGGATGCTACGCGCGATGGGCGCGGACCTCGTCGAAGCCGATGGCGCATTGACACTGACGCCCGGCGCTCCGCTTGTTGCGCGCGATGTAGATGTTCCGGGCGATATTTCCTCCGCCGCCTTCTGGCTTGTCGCCGGGGCCGCGCACCCGGACGCCGAACTGACCATCGAGCACGTCGGTGTCAACCCGACGCGCACCGGCATCCTCGATATGCTCGGCCTGATGGGCGCGGAGATCGCGGTGCGCAACGCGCGCGAGGTTTCGGGCGAACCCGTCGCGGACCTCACCGTGCGCTCGTCGCGGCTGCGGGGCGCGGAAATCGGCGGGTCGCTCATCCCGCGCGGCATTGACGAACTGGTCGTGCTGGCGGTCGCGGCGGCGGTCGCGGACGGGCGGACAGTCGTGCGCGATGCCGCCGAGCTGCGCGTCAAGGAGTCGGATCGCGTTGCGACGGTCGTGGAGGGCTTGCGCCGCTTCGGCGCGCGGGCGGAAGCGGCGGACGACGGCTTCGTGATCGAGGGGCCGAACACTCTGCTCGCCGAAGCGCAGGAGAGCCACGACGACCACCGCCTCGCGATGGCTTGGGCCGTCGCCGCCCTGATCGCCCACGACCGCGAAGAAACCGCCATCCACGGTGCCAGCGCCGCCGACGTCTCCTACCCCACCTTCTGGCAAACCGTCGTTGAGATAGCCGAGGATAAGCGTGACGTGGCTCCCTAATGTCCGGAGGAAAGCGTGAAGGTTAAGGACCTACGCGAAGTCATGAAAGCCTTTAACCTTTTTGATGGTGTTCTGCTTTCCCACGCATATACGCGGTATATGCGCGACTATGAGTTAGTTGTCGAGAACCATGTTGGGCCTACCGAGCGAGGAACCTATTCGTATCTTTTCAAGTATTGCGTAGAGTCAAATATATCCACCTCGTTATCAGGCACAACATATCGCAAGTTGCTTGATGATCGGCTTATCGTGTACGAAACAGGTAAAGACTTGGATGGTTACGTTTGGGGAGTAAATTGGTCGTTACTGTATCCCGGATGGGAACGCGTATCACCGTCTGAGAATGCAACCAACTGGGAGCGAGAAATCGGCATAGAGTTCCATGAAGTGAGTATTCAGAGCACTGCGTACAACATCACGCTCGTTTTTTCGGATTTGGTAATCACTAAACGCTCAGATCACATTAGCAGTGGAATAAATCAAGTGTTCATCCCTCTGTAGCTCGTTATCGCCCGTAATTGGGTATCGTACGGTACCGATGAAAGTGAAAGGGCGCACGGCTGTGCGCCCCTACCGACTCCCCTCCCGCGTCGGGAGGGGCTGGGAGTGGGCTATCCCCCCGCTTCCTACGCCAGGAGCGTCCGCTTGCGCTCGACGCCCCAGCGATAGCCGCCGAGGTCGCCGCCCTCGCGGACGACGCGGTGGCAGGGGATAGCGAGGGCGACGCGGTTGGTGGCGCATGCCTGGGCGACGGCGCGCGCGGCGGTCGGCTGGCCGATGGCGCGGGCAATCTCACCGTAGGAGCGGGTGCTGCCATAGGGGATCGCTTGCAATGCCTCCCAGACGCGCCATTGGAAGGCAGTCGCCTGCACATCGAGCGGCAAGTCAAGGTGCGGTTCCTGCCCATGCAGGTGGCGGATGATCGCTTCAACCGCGCGGTCGAGGCCAAAGGCGTCCCGCGCGATCTCCGCAGCGGGGTATTCCCGCTTCAGGCCGTCCGCGAGCGCGTCATCTGTATCGCCGAGCGTGATGGCGCAAATGCCGCGCTCCGTTGCCGCGACGAGGAGCAGGCCGAGCGGGCAGGGAACGACGGTGTAGTGCATCTGCATCCCCGCGCCGCCGCGCCGGTAGACGGCGGGCGTCATGCCCAGTTGGGCGGGCGCACGCTCGTAGAGGCGGCTGGGTGAGCCGTAACCCGCGCCATAGAGCGCGCTCGTCACGGCCTCGCCCTTGCGCAATTCGTCTTTGAGACGGTTCATCCGGCATGCGTCGGCGTACTGTCGGGGCGTGATGCCCATCACACGCTTGAAGGTTCGTTGCATGTGATACGGGCTGAGGCCGACCGCCGCGCCGAGGCTGGCGAGCGTCGGCGGCTCCTCAGGGTTCGCAGCGATAGCGCGGCAGATGCGTTGCACGACATCCACCTGCGGATCGCGGATTATCGCCTGCTCGGGGTGGCAGCGGCGGCACGCGCGGAACCCGGATTGTTCCGCCGCTGCCGGCAAGGCAAAGAACGCGACATGCTCCCGACGGGGTCGCCGCGAAGGGCAGATCGGGCGGCAGTAGATACCCGTCGTGCGGACGGCGTAGACGAACGCACCGTCCGCCTCCGCATCCCGCGCGAGAACGGACTGCCAGCGCCGCTCCTCATCCCAGGCGACGAGTTCCTGTGCATTGTTGGTGATCGGCGTTGCCAATGCATTCATCTCTGTCGCGTCCGCATATGTCATTGTTACCATTATACCGTTTCCTCCCGATAGGTGGGTTGTTGCGCCATCGTTTGCAGCCATTGCCCGAGGCGCACCAGGAGGCGTCCAACCTCGGCGACGGGGAACAGGCGGTGTGTGGTCCGTTGCCCTTCCCAAATAATCCGCTCGCGCGCCGCCACCGCCAGCACATCTTCTACAGTGCAGCGAGCGGCAATCGAAGCGGCGTCATACAAGTCATTCGTTCGCATCGTCCGTCTCCTTTCTGCTTCCAGCATAGGGTATGGCGATGCGTCGCTCTATCCAGTTCTTGCGCTTCAAACTGCCCGCCGCCATACTCACACGCGGTATCGCGATATGCCGCAAAACGGACATATCCATCGAGCATGAATGGGGGACGAATGGCAGCGAAAAGAGTACGCGTCGGCATCATCGGCACGGGAATCGGCGCGGAGCATATCAAGGCGCTCGGTGAAGCGCCCGGGGCGGTCGCCGTAGCGGTCTGCTCGGCGCAACGGTCACGCGCGGAGACGATGGCGCGGCAATTCGACATCCCGCGCGCGACGACCGACTACCGTGATTTGCTCGGCGCGGACGTGGACGCGGTCATCATCACCACGCCGCCCGCGCTGCACCGGCAAATGGCGCTCGATGCCATCGCAGCGGGCAAACACGTCCTGTGCGAGAAGCCGCTCGCCGCGTCGGTAGCGGAAGCGATGGAAATGCGCGATGCAGCCGAGGCGGCAGGGATCGTTCATATGATCAACCATCACATGCGTTTCAGCGCGACCTACGCCGCAGTGCAGGAGCGGATCGCCGCCGGGTATCTCGGTACGCCAACCGTGGCCGATGCGCGCGTAAGCATGAACCCGACCGATTATCTCCGTGCACCTGGCTGGAGCACGAGCAAGCCGGGCTGGTTCGTGGATGCGGCGCAGGGCGGTGGCATCCTCGCCGGGTCGGCGGGGCCGCACCTGTTCGATATGCTGCGCTGGTGCTGGGGCGAGGTCAAAGCGGTTGCCTGTGTCGCGGGCGTCGCCGTCCCGACCGTGACAATGCCGGACGGGAACGAAATCTCCGGTATCACTGCGCCCGATACCTTTCTCGCGCTCCTGCGCTTCACGAGCGGCGCGTTCGCCACGGTGCGCGGCGTGCCGATTGCCTATCATCGCGGCGGCTTTTCGGTGGAATTCAACGGCACGGCGGGCGCGCTGCTGGCGACCAACACCGATCTCAAAGGCGCGACGGTCGCCGATCCCGTGCCGCAGGAATTGCCACTTCCCGACATGCCGTGGGATCGGGCGGGGATCGTCATGCGTTTCATTCGCGCTATTCAGGAAGGTGAATCCGCCCCCGCCCCGAATTTCCACGACGGCGTCGCCGTCCAGGCAATCCTCGACGCGCTCAACGAGGCGATTGCGACGGGAACATGGGTAAAAACCTAATCCCCGCCCCTTCTCACGCCGAGGAATGGAAGGGGTCGGGGATTAGGTGGTTAAAATGCGAGACCCCGATAGCCTCTGCCCCATTCCGTCCACCATCACCTTGCGGCTTCGGTATTCGGCTGGTTGCTTTGGTCATCGGGACCTCACACTCATGAATATACAGAGTGTTCGGACATTTGTCAAGAGGGTGGATGGGTTCGGGCGATTAACGTCTGCATTGGTAGCGGTGGGCTTCAGCCTACTGTTACCAATACGCAAGAAGAGCCATCGCGTAGCCCGTAGTATACTGTGAGCTGTGCTGCTCCTGCTTCATGTGAGGAAAGACGCCAATGCCCGACAACTCGCCACGATCCCGACCGGACTTCGATATTGACCCGCGCCAGCGGCAGGCATTCGAGCGCATCCGCCGCCGCACGCGTCTGGCACAGGCGGGTGTTTGCTGCTGGGTTTTCGCCTCCACGTTTGTCATTGTGCCGCTGGTTTTTCGGCATTCGCCCCTCTGGATCGTCGCCATCGCGACCGGCATCATCGGCGCGATTATCGGCTATCTCCTGCCCGTGAATGTCCCGATGCCCTACCAGCCACCGCGCGATTCCGACCAGCCCTATGGCGTCTACGACCCGCGCGGCCCGCATGGACCACGATCCTAGAGAAGGACTGAGGGCTGAGGGCTGAGTGAGGAGCAGCGCGTCGCATCGTGCGGTCGGTTGCCTCCCGTTTGACGCTTGTAGATGGGGCGGCTACGATGCCGTGGCACCGTGTGTGCATCCTCGGCGGGTGAGCATTCGATCCGTCTGTTTTTTCATCACCCAACCGATTTGTTGGAGAGAAAGCGAATCCGATACATGGCAACAACTGATTCGACCGCGACGAGCGCCCCGACAAACGGCAATGGCGCGCGCCCGCTCGACAAGAAGCTCCTGCT